>JAUPMA010000338.1 GCA_030836935.1 Pseudomonadota bacterium
AGAATCAAACGGAACCCTGCAGCTGAATGGAAAAGGAACTGTCGTTGAATATGCAATCCGCATGCGCCAGTTTGATACACATGGACTGTTCAGCCGGCTGATTGATGAAAATAAAATCAGCCTGCAGCATATCGACACTCTGGCGGAACGTCTTGCCGGTTTTCATGCCAGCATCCGCATCAGCGATAGCGGATCGGTTTTTGGCAATGCGGCTGAAATCATCAAACCTGTAAAGCAAAACTTTGACATCCTGCAACCCATCCTGCAAACCCCGCAACAAGCCA
This sequence comes from Pseudomonadota bacterium, assembly GCA_030836935.1. GTDB lineage: Bacteria > Pseudomonadota > Gammaproteobacteria > SZUA-229 > SZUA-229 > JACPVK01. The sequence continues at coordinate 285 of JAUPMA010000338.1, forward strand.
ATGATTTGCAGTTCATTCAGCAATATTCACTCAATCTGTTTGAAACATTAAACACCACTTTGCAGCAACGAAAACAGAATAATTATATTCGTGAATGTCATGGCGATCTGCATCTTGGAAACATTGCACTGTCAGAGGGAGAAATCATTATCTTTGACGGCATCGAATTCAACGACAGTTTCCGCTGGATAGACACCATGAGTGATGTCGCGTTCCTGCTAATGGATTTGCAGGATCACCGCCGCAATGATTATGCCGCGCACTTGCTGAATCATTATCTTGAACTGACCGGTGATTATGGCGGTTTATCCGTGCTGCGTTTTTATATGCTGTATCGCGCCATGGTTCGCGCCAAGGTAGCCGCATTGCGCCTGCAACAGGAGCAGGCTGATGCTCCAGATTACCGGACATTGCAGAAACAGTTGCAGAATTATCTCGATCTGGCAAAAATCTATACACAGCCAGCCATGCCGTTTCTTGCTATTATCTGCGGCATTTCCGGCAGTGGCAAAAGCTGGCTTGCGCAACAACTGGCAGACCATGCGCACGCCATTGTGATTCGTTCTGACAAGGAACGAAAACGGCTGCTCCAGGATTCTGCAGACAATCTCTACTCATCCGGCAATACCCGCAAGGTATACGAATATTTATTGGCGCTGGCAGAACAGATTGCTGGCAACGGATACGCCGTTATCGTGGATGCCACCTTTATTGACAAAACCTGGCGCCGTGCCTTCCAGCAGCTTGCCTTCACATTACAGGTTCCGTTTCATATTCTGTATTGCCACGCCGATATTTCATTACTCGAACAGCGAATACGGCAAAGACAAACAGATTTTCGGAATATCTCTGATGCTGATATTCAGGTCATGCTCCGCCAGCATGAAATGATCCAGGATATTGACGAATCTGAACGCAGGTTCTGCATTGATATCAACACCGGAAATCAAGTTGATATAGATGAACTGTGTACAGTCTTAAGGCCAGAATGAACATAGCGTTTGCACCGCCCATTCTGCAAAAATAACCAGCCACATGAAAGGAATATCATTCTGATTTTTTCACCGCATAGAACATCGAGAATCTTGAGTCGGTTTCTCTGTGACCTCTGTGTTCCCTGTGGTGAATTCTTTCTGACAAAAGACAGAATCAGGGATTTTCCAGTGGCGCAGTTATGCGGTTAAAATCCTTTGGATGCACATACTGCAAGACTTCCCTGTCATTTTCATTCAGGGCGATATCAAGTCCCTTGTCCGGGTACAGCCAGTGCACCGCATTATTGTTTGAGTCCTTTATTTTTTGTACCGGGGTGCCAAATCTTTTTTGTAGCAGTTCCGCATCCAGATCAATTGCGGGAATGTAAGTAATACCGGAAATAATAAAGTTCCGGAGCGCCGCGGTATCATCACTGTGCAAGGTTACCTTGCGTGCGCCGCTGCCCAGTGTGCTGATGCGCGCACCACGGTTGTACATGGCATCAATGGTTTGCCTGTCTACATTCAGCAACAGAACCATTTTTGCCTTGATGCCCGCCATTGTAACCGAATCAAAATAAGCTTCGATAACCGGTTCACCGCTGACTGGTACAAACAGGGTCAGTTCGCCCTGCGCACGGCTATGATGCTCAAACTCTCCCAATCTTGTTGCGCCCGGCTGAATCCTGAATACCCTGATGGAACCATCCGGCAGGGTTTCAATTTGCCAGGGAAGATCTGCTTCCATCCTTGATGAATCGGACAGGTACCAGGATAAAAAGAATCCCAGTGCCAGCAAAGCAATGGATACGGTCAGTACATTGAGAAAGGAATTTTTCATGAGTGAGCAGCCTGTTTTTAAATTACGGATTGTGGTGCGCCGTGCGGATATTTTTCCAGTATCCACTCCGGCAATATACCGCTTTTTGCCTGATGCAATGATTCAGACTCCAGCATGATCAATATCAGAACAGTCACCATCACCGGCAATATAGCGGCGCCACCCAGCGCCCAGTGCCGGGGACGCAAATGACCATCCGATACAAGCCATACCACCAGAAAGACTGTCAGCATGACGGCGATCATAAAGATAAATTTTTTGCTGCGACTGACACAAACCTGCCAGTGTCCATTTACATACCAGGAATATCTGTTTTTTGCGCGATGTGCTCCCCAGAAAATGAAGAGCGTACTGAGAATGGAGAAAATCGGCACCACTACAATGTATTGCGTGAGTGAACTGGCGGTAAGAATAGTGGCAAACACCAGAATATGATTGAAAATCAGATTAACCAGAAAAATATCATGGGGAATCTTGGCTTGCCTGGCTTCAGTTTCAGAGATTTTGAATTGCAGGTTCATGACAATCAAACCGGGTAAATAAACAGGCCGGCATCATACCATTTACAGGGCGGTATTACCCGGGGCAAAAAGTCGCAGATAATTGGCCGAACTCAGCGCGGCTATTTTTTCAGCCGGAACACTTCTTACATCAGCCAGACATTCCGCTACATGCCTGACCCAGCCGGGATAATTCTTTTTGCCGCGATGCGGCACCGGTGCCAGATAAGGTGAATCGGTTTCGATCAGAAACATATCATCCGGCACTTTACTCGCCACATCACGCAGCGATTCAGCATTGCGAAACGTCACAATGCCGGAAAACGAAATATAAAACCCCAGATCAAGTGCCTGTTTTGCCAGGTCCCAGCTTTCGGTAAAACAGTGCATGACGCCACCGCACTGCCGGGCGTTTTCCTGCTGCATGAGGCCGATGGTGTCAGCCTGCGCATCACGGGTATGAATAATCAGCGGTTTATGTAACTGGTTGGCAACGCGAATATGGGTTCTGAAACTTTGTTGCTGAATATCTACCGTATCCTTTCCATAGTAATAATCCAGACCGGTTTCACCAATGGCGACCACTTTTTTATCCGCGCCCAGGCGCAACAACTCATCCATTTCACTCGCATGCTTTGCCGTATCGGACGGATGATTGCCAACCGACACATCAACAAAGTCATACGCATCCACCAGTTCACGCATGTGTTTGTAACGTTCAAGATTGATGGATACGCACAACATGCGATCAACCTGCTGCTGGCGGATATTGTTAATCAGCGTATCAAAATTGTTATCGAAGTGTTGCAGATCAATGCAGTCAAGATGACAGTGAGAATCTATAAACATTTTTTAAAGCTGACTAAGGTGACGTGAAATACATTCTTGAAGCAATCGGCATTCCTTCGCCCTTGCTACTTTAAACTTTAACCTGCTTCACATTGTATGCGTCATGCGATCCGATTTAAGCGCACCCGCAAGATAGGTATCGATCTTGCCGCGCGTCTGGCCGTTATCCTGTGCACCAAACTGCACACCAATGCCGGCGGTTTTGTTGCCTTGCGCACCCGTTGGTGTAATCCAGATGATTTTGCCGGCCACCGGCAGGCGTTCGTTGTCTTCCATCAGCGTAAGCAGCATGAACACTTCCTCGCCCAGGCTGTACTGCTTGTTGGTGGGAATGAACAAACCGCCATTTTTGATGAAGGGCATGTAGGCCGCATACAGCGCCGCCTTGTCCTTGATGGTGAGAGACAATATGCCTTGCCGTGGAGCCTTGCCGCCAGGAACAGTCGCCATGTGTTATGCCCTTTTTACTAAAAGCTGCCACGATATTAGCAAATCTTCCCACAAGAGTTGGGCATTCAGTGAAACTGTTTGCATGCGGCGCAGATTCAATACCTCATCCAGCAGACCGTACACACGCTGCATATTGAGTTGTTGCGCCAGTTGCCGGAGCTCGGCGGCGTAATCCAGATTGGTGATTTCGGCCTGCGCCGAGGACTGCAACCTCAACACATCCGCCAGCCAGTCATGCAGCCAGCCCAGCAATTCAGGTGCGGGCAGCTTCGACAACCCTTCCGCATGGCTCACCAGCGATTGATTACGCGCCACACCCAGCAAAGCCTCCACCAGCAGCTGACGTGGCTGCAAGGCATCGGCCTGTGCCAGTTGTTGCGCCAGCAAGGGCGCACCGTGGGCGAGACGCAGCATCAACTCGCTGTTAGCAATCTTCTGTTGCGCCAGCCAGTCAGTCGCCAGCTTTTCAACCGGCACATAAAACGAAATACGCTGGCAACGGCTGCGAACAGTAATCGGCAAACGCTGCGGCCGCGAACTGACCAGGATAAGCACCGTATTGGCGCCGGGTTCTTCCAGGGTTTTAAGCAGACTGTTGGCCGCATTCATGTTCATGCTGTCGGCCATATTGATAACCGCCACCTTGTAACCGCCATACTGGCTGGTGAGCGACATGGCCGCACACAGGGCGCGAATGTCATCCACCTTGATCGCCTTGTCGGCTTCCTCCGGCTCCAGCCACAAACAATCCGGATGCGTCCCCATGTGGGTCAGGGCCGAATCCCTGTTATTGCTCTCGTCATTCACCGGCGCCACCTGCAACAACAAACAGGCATCGCATTCACCACAGGCCTCGCCCGAAGCCTGCGGTTGTTTGCATAACAGCGATTTGGCGAGCTGAATGGCGAAGTCACACTTGCCCAAACCGGTCTGGCCGGTGAGCAGCAAGGCATGCGGTAACCGCTGTTCACGGACTTGCGATTGCAGCTGTTGCCATTGTTGTGATTGCCATGGATAAATCATATTAAACAATTAGTTATGATGCGTACTTAAAGCCAGTTAATGTTGATTGCGAAGTGTTCCACGGTCCCGGGTTATTCATAGTCAAGCTATAGAGATTGCCCCGGCATCGGTCGCATCCAGTGCTGTCAGAACCACCCCTCCAGGCAACGCGAACATTATCACGGATGATGTCTTGAAAAAATTTCCACGCCGACGCGATCAATATGCTCAATCAGTTCAGCATTGCCAATCTGGCTGTACAGCGACAAATCCACTTTATATGGCAGCATCAAGTCATCCATCTGATCTTCTATTTGCATGAATTCCGAAAATGAAATATCGCCACCCTTGATGGTTAAATCAATATCAGAACCCGCGCGGTAGTTGCCATTGGCGCGCGAGCCGTAAATCACCACGGAATTTATACCATTGTGCCTGGCAAAAACACTGTTCAGTTTTTCAAGCGTCTCGGGTGACAAACCAAATGAATTGGCGTTGGTCAT
>JAUPMA010000034.1 GCA_030836935.1 Pseudomonadota bacterium
AGCAGACTGGAAAATCAACATGAATCAGCCATTTAGCGGCCCGCAACCCGACCGTTCCCGGTAAATATCAAAAATACTTTGCGCAACAATTGTTTATGCCGGAATCAAAAAAATCAGCTCTCTTTCCACTTGATGGAACAGCCCATGCCGGGAATCTGTTCAGCCGGCCCCTTGCCTGTCAGGGCTACCTGCTTCATTGCCTCGAACAAGTCACGACGCACATCGGCCGCAGCCGTTTCCTTGCGGCTGGCATCCAGCCGGCCCCGGTATTGCAACTGCAAAGCGGTGTTGTAGCCAAAGAAATCCGGCGTGCAAACAGCGCCATAGGCTTTGGCTACGGCCTGCGATTCATCAAACAGATAGGGGAAATCAAAGCCCCATTCCTTCGTTATCCGCTTCATGTTATCGAAAGAATCCTCCGGGTAATTCGCTGTGTCATTCGACATGATGGCCACAGCGTTGATGCCCAGCGTCTTCAGCTCGCGGACATCGCGCACAATACGCTCACGAATAGCCTTCACATAGGGGCAATGGTTACAGATAAACATCACCAGCAAACCCTTCTCACCCCTGCACTGCTGCAGGTTCCAGGTTTTGCCATCCACTCCGGGCAGAGAAAATTCGATAGCGGACAAACCAAAATCACAAACCGGTGTCTGAAGGCTGACCATGCTGTTCTCCTTTTTAATCGGATTAGAAACGGGGGGCGACATTGCCACGCCTGAGCAGCAATTTCAAACCCGGTTTTTTGTGGCTTTGGCTGCCAGGGCAACCAGAATATCCGGCCGGTTCATAGAAATACTTTATGCTTCGTATGGCCCGTACCCGGTCTGCATGCTAGGATATGCAGTTCAGTTTTTCAGGATTAGGCTCCATTTACTGCTTCGCAGAAGGCGACCATGAGCGACGAACAACAGACACCCGCAACCCCGAACGCCCCCTCCCAATTGAAAGACCTGATTGCCAAAGGCAAGGAACAGGGCTTTCTTACTTATGCCGAGGTGAATGATCACCTGCCCGAAGAAATTGTGGATCCCGAGCAGGTTGAAGACATCATCAACATGATTAATGACATGGGCATACCGGTGCATGAAGTCGCGCCGGATACCGAGTCACTGGTACTGAGCGACGCCACGGCCACCGATGACAATGCCGCCGAAGAAGCCGCCGCCGCCCTCGCCTCGATTGAAAGCGAACTGGGACGCACCACCGATCCGGTACGCATGTACATGCGCGAAATGGGCAGCGTCGAACTGCTCACCCGCGAAGGCGAAATTGTCATTGCCAAACGCATTGAAGAAGGCTTGAAGCAGGTTATTGTCGCGCTTGCTACCAACCCGCGTTCAGTACAACAGGTTTTAAAAACCTACGACAAGATTGCACTTGGCGAAGGCCGTCTTACCGATCTCATCAACGGCTTCCATGTTGAAGGTGAAGACGAAATCGCCATTCCGGTACCACACCAGAGCGCACCGGCCGAAATCGACGAAGCCGCAGATATTGTTGCCGATGATGACGATGAAGACGTCGTCGTCGCTGAAGAAGATACCGGCCCGACACTGGAAGAAGCCAAGGAATATTTTGATCGCCTGCGCGCAGCTTACGATAAGGTCATCGCTACACCTGAAAAGAAAAACAAAAAAGCCTCTCACAAAGCACGCGAAGAAATGTCCACCGCGTTCATGGAATTCAAATTCCTGCCCAGCATTATTCTGGGATTAACCAAGGATTTGCGCGTCACGGTTGACCGCGTACGCATGCTGGAACGCCAGATACTGAACCTGTGCGTAAACCGCGCGCACATGCCTCGCAAAATCATGATCCAGTCGTTTCCGGAAAATGAAACCAATCTGAAATGGATTGACCAGTATCTGTCCGGTCACGAATATTCCACTGCGCTGACCGAAGTAGCCACCGAAATCAAGCAATGCCAGACCAAACTCGGTATTCTGGAAAAAGAATTTGGTTTGAACATCAGCGACATCAAGGAAATCAACCGCAAGATGTCCATCGGCGAAGCCAAGGCACGCCGCGCCAAAAAGGAAATGGTGGAAGCCAACCTGCGTCTGGTTATTTCCATTGCCAAGAAATACACCAATCGCGGTTTGCAATTTCTCGATCTGATTCAGGAAGGCAACATCGGTTTGATGAAAGCCGTGGACAAATTTGAATACCGTCGTGGTTACAAATTTTCCACTTACGCCACCTGGTGGATTCGTCAGGCGATTACACGCTCCATTGCTGACCAGGCACGCACCATCCGCATTCCGGTGCACATGATTGAAACCATCAACAAACTCAATCGCATTTTCCGCCAGATGTTGCAGGAAATGGGCCGCGAGCCAACGCCGGAAGAACTGGCGCAAAAAATGGACATGCCGGAAGACAAAATTCGCAAGGTACTGAAAATCGCCAAGGAACCCATCTCCATGGAAACCCCCATTGGCGATGACGAAGATTCGCATCTGGGCGATTTCATCGAAGACACCAACGTATTGTCGCCCATCGAATCAGCCACCTCCGAATCGCTGCGCGAATCAACCCGCGAAATCCTGTCCACACTGACACCACGCGAAGCAAAAGTGCTGCGCATGCGTTTCGGTATCGACATGAACACCGACCACACGCTGGAAGAAGTTGGCAAACAGTTTGATGTAACCCGCGAACGTATCCGCCAGATCGAAGCCAAGGCATTGCGCAAGCTGCGTCACCCTTCACGCGCCGAGCATCTGCGCAGCTTTATTGGCGAAGAGTAATTGTTGCCACAGAAATTAGCTTGTTGAATTCTTCTCGCTGCATATAATGCGCTTTCAAACATGAGCCACCGCAAGGTGGCTCATCGCTAAACGGGCCTTTAGCTCAGTTGGTTAGAGCAGTGGACTCATAATCCATTGGTCGAAGGTTCAAGTCCTTCAAGGCCCACCATTTTTATATCGGTTTTTTCACATGTTCTTGAAACCATAATTTGTCTGCCCTGCAACATTGATGCCCCTGATGCAAACAAATAACGGGCGCGTTTCGCCTGCGCAGCCGAAAACTCAATGCACATCGTTATTACGTTGCTGACTCTCCGCCACTTCCTGAGCCAGCGCCGCGCGAAATTTTTCAAGCCTTGACGGATAATCTTCCGCCTCACCATATTCCAGATACAGAGGATAACGCTCATGACTGCCGAGTATTTTTCGCGCGTGTTTTATCGGGCAGAAATACTGTTCGGTACGCGCGGTAATTTCACGCGCATAGGCAATCAGCCCGTTGGCGTAGGAGCAATAAATGCAATTCAGTTTTTCGATGGCATTGAGATAGGCCAGATGCTGATGATCAAACACGATGTAATCATTGCGGCGGATTTTTGGAATGCCATAAACCGGGAAGCAGATGGCATGATACACCGAAATAAAAATATCCATCAGCAGCAGCGGAATAATCATGGCGTAAATTACCGGCAGGGCAAGAAAACTTTTCAGCGGCACTGAAAGCAGCCAGCTGATTATTCCGGTTTTCAGTTTGTTATGCGCATCCCGGACGGCCCGCTCAAATGCAACGCGCCTGCCCTGTATCCGGTAATTCACGCGCCCCTTTTGCTGCTGGAGTGTAGCGCGCAGCTCATCCTGGAGAATGGTTATCTGTTGCAGCAGCTGGCGTATCTTGTCATTCATGTTTCGAGTTCCGTTTCCAGCCAGCCGGGAGTGGCCTGGGATTTCTGTTGCAGATGATACTGTGATATCCCTTCACAAATGCGCCAATTTGCGTTCCGGACAAATTCCGGCACATATATCCGCATTCTGTTATACTGCCGCTTCGGCGCCCATCGGTCAGCGCCAGGCCATAATGGCCGCTAGTGAGTTGCATCCCTTCTTTCTGGTCTTAATTAATCACAACTGCCTGGACCGAGCCTAATAACATAATTCAATTTCATTGAATTGGGGCGGGTAGGTTCGGAGCAAAATCTAATGTCATTTGAAAACCTCGGCTTATCAGCCGATATCTTGCGTGCGGTTAACGAAAAAGGTTACACCGTGGCTACCCCCATTCAGGCACAAGCGATTCCGGTTATTTTGCAAGGCCGTGACATCATGGCCGGCGCACAAACCGGTACCGGCAAAACCGCCGGCTTTACCTTGCCGTTGTTGCAACGCCTCAGCGAAAACATCAAACCCCGTGGCAAAGCCCGGCCACCCGTGCGCGCACTGATTCTGGTGCCGACACGCGAACTGGCGGCACAGGTTTCAGACAGCATTGAAACCTATGGCAAATACGTACCTTTAAGAACCAATGTGGTATTTGGTGGTGTGAGCGTCAGCGCCCAAATGCACAAACTGCAACGCGGCGTGGATATTCTGGTGGCCACACCGGGTCGTTTACTCGATCTGGCGAATCAAAATGCCATTACCCTATCGCAGGTAGAAATACTGGTGCTCGACGAAGCGGATCGCATGCTCGACATGGGTTTCATTCGTGACATTCGCAAGATCCTCGCCATGTTGCCCAGGCAACGCCAGAACCTGATGTTTTCCGCCACCTTCTCCGATGACATCAAACAACTCGCTGACGGCATATTGCATAACCCGGCATTCATTGAAGTGGCGCAACGCAACACCGCCGCTGAACGTGTGACGCAAGTGGTGCATCCGGTTGATCGCGCACGCAAACGTGAATTGCTGTCGCACATTATTGGCAAAAATAACTGGCAACAGGTGCTGGTGTTTACCCGCACCAAACACGGTG
>JAUPMA010000003.1 GCA_030836935.1 Pseudomonadota bacterium
TGGTTAAATCTATTTCAGGAAATTTGTGCAGCATGCCGGATTGTTCAATGGCCTGTTGTGCGGTGGCGCCGGGCATGACATGCACAGGAAGAATCATTTGCTTGTCGGCACGCGCGTAAGCCACTTCAACAGATATTTCAGATTGATCGTTCACCGTACACCTCTGTTGCGCGTTTACTAAAGGCCTCTACCATGCTGTTGGCAATCTGGTTAAACACCGGACCGGCCACCATAGCCACCACTCTGTTTTCAAATTCAAAATCCAGATCAAATGAAATTTTGCAGGCTGTATTGATTTTCAGTTCGTCAAACCGCCAGAATCCCTGCAGATGCCTGAAAGGCCCCTGCACCAGGCGCATTTCAATAATTTTATTGTGTTGCATGCGATTGAGCGTGGTAAAACTCTTGTTGAGTGCGCCGCGCGCAATTTCGATGCTGGCTTTCACTTCCTGTTCGTTGCGTGATATCACCTGCGTGCTGCGGCACCAGGGAAGAAATTCCGGATAGTTTTCAATAGCGGCAACCAGCCTGTACATTTCCTCTGTGCTGTATGGAACCAGTGCATTACGTGAAATCAATGGCACAAACAAAACCTCAAAGCCAGTCCAGCAAGCCGGAAACATTCAGGAATATCAGGATCACGGCAACCGGTGTTACATACCGCACCAGAAACAACCACAGCGCATAACCGCGCTTGCCATTATCCATCTCGTCGTAACTGGATTTTACACCGACTACCCAGCCAGCAAAAATGGCAATCAATAATCCACCCAGTGGCAGCATGACGTTTGCCGTCAAATAATCGAGCAAATCAAAAAATGTTTTGCCCCAGAATTTGTATTGCTCCCAGTGATTAAACGACAGGATGCTGGCGATTCCCAGCAGCCAGCTCAGCACACCCAGCCAGACACTGGCACTGATGCGGCTCATGCCGTGATTTTCCACCAGCCAGGCCACAGCCGGTTCAATCAGGGACATAGAGGACGTCCAGGCGGCAAACACCAGCAAAATAAAAAATAAAGTACCAATCAGGATGCCGGCATCCATCTGGCCAAAGGCGATGGGCAAAGTTTTAAAAATAAGTCCGGCGCCGGATGCCGGCTCAAGACCGTTTGCAAAGACAATGGGAAATATCGCCAGCCCGGCCATTAGCGCCACAACCGTATCCGCGCCGGCAATTATCAATGAAGTTTTGGCAATGGACGTGTGTGCAGGCAAATACGAGCCGTACATCATGATGGCACCCATGCCAAGACTCAGCGTGAAAAACGCATGACCCATGGCCATCAGCACAGCGTTCCAGCTCAGCCTGCTGAAATCCGTCGCAAACATGAAGCGCAGGCCATAACTGAAGTAACCCGTGGTGGCCGCATACAGAACCAGCACAATCAGCACGATGAACAGCGCGGGCATCATGTAACGCACCGATTTTTCCAGACCATGCTGTACGCCGCGTGCAACCACCACCATGGTCATCACCATAAAAATACTGTGCCAGGCCAATGTCCGTTCCGGATCGGAAACAAAGGAACCAAAAATATTATTGATGCTTTCCGCATCCAGACCGGTGAACAGGCCGCTGGCAGCACGAAACACATAAGCCAGCGCCCAGCCGGCGATCACACTGTAATAAGAAAGAATCAGGAATCCGGCCAGCACACCCATCCAGCCCAGCCAGGCCCAGACTTTGGCACCGCCTTCCTCTGCCGCCAGGGCAGCCATGGTGTTGATGGGGCTTTGCCGCCCGCGGCGACCGAGCATGGATTCCGCCATCAGAATGGGAATGCCGATGCACAAAATGCACAACAGGTACACCAGCACAAACGCCCCGCCGCCATTCATGCCGGTGATGTAGGGAAACTTCCAGATATTGCCCAACCCGACCGCCGAGCCGGTAGCCGCAAGAATAAATGCCAGCCGGTTACTCCACTGGCCGTGAATGGATATGCGCGATTCAGTTGCCATGTCGCCTCATTGGTACTGTGACCCGGCGATTGTGCGCATAAATGCTTCACGACTCAATAAATTCAGTAACAAGTTTAAAGGTTAAAGTTGCCAGGAAACGCATTTACTGCGCGCATGCCTGTATAATTTGCAGCCTTCGCGAAGCAGATACACATCATGGTCAAGCAACCCAAAGATAAAAACGCGCACAGCAGCACCATCGCCCTGAATAAAAAAGCGCGTCACGAATACAGCATTGAAGACCGCTATGAGGGCGGCCTGGTGTTGCAGGGCTGGGAAGTAAAAAGTCTGCGTGCCGGCCGGGTGCAGATGACTGACAGCTATGTATTGATCAAGGATGGCGAAGTCTGGTGGTTTGGCGGGCTGATTACGCCACTGATTTCCGCGTCCACACATTATGTAGCGGATGCCACCCGCACCCGCAAGGTACTGTTGAATGCGCGTGAAATCAGCAAACTGATTGGCGCTGTTGAACGCAAGGGCTACACGTTGATACCCCTGGCCATGTACTGGAAAAATGGCCGCGCCAAAATTGAAATTGCGCTGGCCAAGGGCAAAAAGGAATTCGACAAACGCGCCACCGAAAAAGACCGCGACTGGCAGCGCGAAAAGGAACGCGTGTTCAAGAAACCACTGAAGCGCAGCGCTGATTGATAATTGATAGCGGATTTACCTGCTGTCTGCCGGATATCGCGCATACATCCATTTCAACACAAACAGCGGCAACACCGTGGTTACCACAATCACCAGTAACAGCGCAGCATAGAGTTCTGCAGAAATAATTTTTTGCGTAAAGCCGATTTGCGCAAAAATCAATCCCACTTCACCACGCGGAATCATCGCCACACCAATCAGTGTTTGGCGGATGCGTGATTCCGCAATAAAAA
>JAUPMA010000035.1 GCA_030836935.1 Pseudomonadota bacterium
CCTGTTCAGACAGTGTGTCGAAAAATCGTTGCGGATGTCCTATACCAGCTACGGCATGCACTTTCTGCCCGGCAAACTGCGATAGTGAAACCATCCTGTTTTGTCCGGCCAGTGATATCAGCTGCACCGGCCGGATAGCAAACGACAGCTGATTTTCTGCACCGCCATTGGCAATTACCATGTCCACTGTACGCAGACGCCTGACCGGTTCGCGTAAAGGCCCGGCAGGCAGGCAAAATCCGTTGCCGAAGGAGCGAGCCATATCAACCACGGCGATTTCCACATCCCGCTGCATGCGATAATGCTGCATGCCATCATCAGACAAAATGATATTGCAGTCATGACGTTGCAGCAGCATGCGAATGTCCGCTTCGCGATTCGGCCCGATGACCACAGGACATTGCGTGCGCCGCGCCAGCAACAGCGGTTCATCGCCAGCTTCACTTGATGAATTGTTCGCTGTTATTTCCAGCGGGTAAACATTGGACTGGCTGCCATGGCCACGGCTGATAATTCCGGGTTTCATCCCCAGTTTTTGCAAAATTTCACACAGTTTGATAATCAATGGTGTCTTGCCGGTGCCGCCAACATTGATATTGCCAATAACAATAACCGGCACGCTGGATTTGAAACGTCGCAACCAGCCATTTTTATATAAAACAAACCGAAATCCGGCCAGCAAACAATACAGACCAGCCAGTGGTAGCAACATCCATGCAACAGGATTCTGGCTGTACCAGTAACGGTCAAGTCGCTTCATGTTTGTTTTCAGAAAATTGCAAACGGTAGAAATTGGCGTAAGCGCCATTGAGGTGCAACAAGTCATGATGCGTGCCTTTTTCCACTATTCTTCCGTCTTCCATCACCAGAATCAGATCCGCATTTTCAATAGTGGACAAACGATGCGCAATCACCAGCGTAGTACGGTTTTTCAGCAGGGCTTCCAGTGCCGCCTGAATATGACGTTCCGATTCGGTATCCAGAGCCGATGTCGCTTCATCCATGATCAGGATCGGCGCATCTTTCAGCAAAGCGCGCGCAATCGCAATGCGCTGCCGCTGTCCACCGGAAAGCATAACGCCGCGTTCACCTACAACGGTTTGCAAACCTTGCGGCATGCGTTCAATAAATTCCCAGGCATGGGCAGCCCTGGCCGCTGCAATAATTTGCTGTTCGGTTACATCCTGCAAGCGTCCATATGCGATGTTGTGCGCCACTGTGTCATTGAACAGAACAATTTCCTGCCCGACATAGGCAATCTGGTCACGCAAACTTAACAGGGTGAAATCACGAATGTCGCGCCCGTCCAGCAACACATCTCCGCTGTAATCGTCATACAAACGCGGTAACAGGTTAACCAGTGTCGATTTACCGCTGCCGGATTTGCCAATCAGTGCCACTGTCTGTCCGGGCTGGATATGCAGGTTGATGGATTTAAGAACGGTTTTCTCGATGTTGCTGCGGTAACTGAATGTTACGTCATGAAACAGGATTTCACCGCGTACACGCGGCAACTCGAATTGGCCGGTATCTTTTTCGACTTCGGTATCGAGCAATTCAAAAATACTTTCCGCACCGGCAATCCCGCGCTGAATTACAGCATTAATCGTGGTCAGATGCTTGATGGGTGTAAACAGCATCATCATTGATGCCATGAACGCCATGAATGTACCAACGCTAATGCTGTCCTGCATGCCTTGCAGTGTTGCCATGTAAACAATGCCAGCCAGCGCAAAAGCTACAAATATCTGGATAACCGGCGTACTGACTGAAGTCGTTGCCGCCAGTTTCATCTGCTGGTGCAAATTGGTTTTATTGATGTCGCGGAAACGCGAAGTTTCGTATTCCTGGCCACCAAAAATTTTTACCACACGTTGTGCCTGAATGGATTCTTCCACTACATGCGTTACTTTGCCCATGGATTGCTGGATGCGCTGGCTGATTTTGCGAAACCGCTTGGCTACACTGCCAACCAGCAACGCAATGACAGGACCAATCACCAGAAATACCGAAGCCAGCATCGGGCTTAAATAAAACATCAGGCCGATCAGACTGATTACAGTCAATGCATCACGAATCAGAATGGTGACGGCACTGGTCGCTGCCTGTGTCACCTGTTCCACGTTGTAGGTAAAAATTGCAATGGTGTTGCCGGTAGAATTTTTGTCGTAATAATTGTTTGGCAATTGCAGCAGTTTGTGAAACATTTCTTCACGCAGGGCAACAATAATATTGCGCCCGACCAGTGCAATGTAATACTCGGACAAAAAGCCGGCGAAGGCGCGAATCAGGAAAACCACTATCAGCACCAGTGGCAGCCACCGGATGGTTTGCGGATCTTTCTGCACAAAACTGCCGTCGAGCATGGGTTTCATCAGCGCGGCAAAACCCGGTTGCGACAAGGCCACCAGTATCATGCCCAGTATGGCCAGCGAAAAGGCGCGCCAGTACACCAGCGCATAACCAAGCAGGCGCCGGTAGGTTGAAGGAATTAACGATGAACTGGTAGCCGCCATGATTTACGGTGCGCCCTTATCGAGAGTTGCAATCGATAAACGGGTCAATCCAAGTTGCGCTGCCACATCCATGGCATTGACCACAGCCTGATGCGGTGTGCGTGCATCGGCGCGCAAGACCAGTGGTGTGTTTTTGTTATCGCCTACCGTTTTTTGCAGGGCAAGTTTCAGTGTTTCCTTCTGGGAATTCACCAACTGGCGGTCATTGATGTGATAGCGACCCTTGGCATCAATGGCAATTACCACCGACTGCGGTTCCTGCATCTGCGCCTGCGCACTGGCTTCAGGCAAATCAATTTTCAGTTTGGCCTGCCTGTCGAATGTACTCGCCACCATGAAAAACAGCAGCAGGATAAACACCACATCAATCAGCGGTGTGATATCCACCAGCAAACTGTCATCCCGGCGTTTCGGTCGCAGATTCACGCCGTTTTCCCTGCTTTACCGGAGGTAATCACCTCCCGGTTATTGTGCAGAACATCCATCATCTTCACGGCTTCTTCTTCCATCCGGATCACCAGCTCATCAACGCGACCATGCAGATAACGGTGAAAGGCCAGCGCCGGAATCGCCACACTCAAACCGGCCGCCGTAGTAATCAGCGCCACCGAAATGCCACTGGCCAGAGGCGCTGCATTCCCCACACCAGCGGTACTGATGGCGTTGAATACCTCGATCATGCCAAACACCGTACCCAGCAAACCCAGCAGCGGCGAAATGGCAGCAATGGTGCCGAGCGTATTGAGATAGCGTTCCAGCTCATGCACTACCTGACGTCCGGCATCTTCTATGCATTCCTTGATGCGCTCCCGGTCCAGATGACGGTTGCTCAATCCCGCAGCCAGAATCCGGCCCAGCGCCGACTGCCGCGATATTTCCTCTATTTTTGAGCGTTCCAGCTGCCCTTCCCTGATCCAGTGCCAGATAGTGGCCACCAGATGCGGCGGCGTCACCTTGCTGGTTTGCAAGGCCCAGAGGCGCTCCAGAACTATACCCAGTGCAATGATGGAACCGGCAATGATGGGATACATCAGCCAACCGCCTGCCTTAACAATTTCAAACACGATGCAACCCTGTGTGGTGGAAAACTTGGCAGATGATAAAGGTTAAAGCGGGCGGGTGAAAGACGAATACCGGAATAAATATGACCATTGCAGGTGGTCATGCCTGATGCTATGGTTAACCGGACAACAGCAAACGGATAACCACCATGAAATTATCCAAATCCCGGTTCAAACCGCACGCCCTGGAAATCATGCGCCAGATCGAACAAAGCGGCGAATCCGTCATCATCACTGATCACGGCGTGGCCACACTGGAAATCAAACCATACCAAACCAGTGCCTCAAGCCCATTTGAAATACTGCATGGAAGCCTGGTTAGCTATTCACAACCCACCGAGCCCGTTGCGGATGACGACTGGAACGTTACACAGTGATTGTGCTCGACACCCATGTTTTGATCTGGTGGCTAGCGGGTGGAAAGCTGTCCTCCAAAGCGCAAAAAATCATCAATAAATTTGCCGGCAAGGAACGCAGCATTCTGGTTTCATCCATCAGCGCCTGGGAAATGGCCATGCTGGTTGATCATGGCCGTCTGGTACTCACTATGGATGTTGAAACCTGGCTGGAAACTGCAAAAAAAATTCCTTCCATTCAATTTGTACCCATTGATAACAGCATCGCCATCCAGTCCACCCGCTTGCCGGGCGATTTTCACCGCGATCCCGCAGACAGAATGCTGGTGGCACTGGCACGGCACTGGTCAGCGCCAATCGTGACAGCGGATGAAAAAATATTGGCTTACAAATATGTGAAAGCCGTTTGGTGATCGCAACAAAAAAGACCCGCAAACGCGGGTCTTTTTTTATTGAGTCAAACACACCCTATCCATGCACCATCAGCGCAAAACCATTTCCACGCGCCGGTTTTTGGAGCGTCCTGCTTCGCTGGTGTTGTTGGACATCGGAGCATAAGGCCCCACGCCTTCTGCCGCCAAACGTTCCGCCTTGATGCCATGCTGTTTGACCAAGGCTTCAACCACTGCGCCAGCGCGGCTGCGTGACAAAGCCTGATTATGCGTAACCGATCCCTGCATGTCAGTGTGGCCAACAATGTAAACATGGGTGGTTGCATTGTCCTTTAACCATTTCGCCATTTCTGCCAGGGTGGGAGCCGACTCGGGTTTCAGCACGGCCTTGTCGGTATCAAAATACAAGCCGTAAAAAATCACTTTGCCTTCATCGGCTATGGATTTGGCAATTTGTGCCGCCGAAACCACCACCGATTGTTCCATTGCTTCCACGCGCACGATTTTATGCATGATGGCGTCGCATGTATTCGCGTCGCCGCGTCCGCAGCCG
This sequence comes from Pseudomonadota bacterium, assembly GCA_030836935.1. Taxonomy (GTDB): domain Bacteria; phylum Pseudomonadota; class Gammaproteobacteria; order SZUA-229; family SZUA-229; genus JACPVK01. The sequence continues at coordinate 4,879 of JAUPMA010000035.1, forward strand.
GCTTCGCCCCAATACTCCCCGTCATTGCGTTTGATGCGGTAATAAACCTTGCTGTTGTCATTGCGGTACAGCACCGTGCCTTTGGCCTGACGCACTGCATTTTCAAAATTGCGTTGCACTTCCAGCTTGCCCGGGTTAAGTCCCTTGGCATCTTTTTCTATGTCTACGAAGTAATACCAGTATTCACCTTCAACCTTGAAATATTCGACACCACCTTTTTGGCTATCCGGATTTTTCCAGCGCACCATATCCAGGCTTGTGAAACGCGAACGATCACAACTGCCATCTGTTTTTTCGCCGGGGAAAGCGCTGAATACCGGATTGGGTTCACACGGAGCACTTAATGCTGAATAAAAAGGAGCAACAAGCAATATGACAGACAGCCATTTGAGCAGAATGTTACGCATTGGAATTTTCCTTGTCAGTTAATGTACGGATTGTTTTTTGCAATTTGAGTATAAAACGCATCTGCTCTCATTTGTGAAGAGTTTTTTGTATTGGTGTACATACATTCGTCACATAATTTATGAATCAGGTCGCGTACACGGGATTGGCGGTCTCACCCACACCAAAAAAACTTTTCACCAAATCAAATATATGAGACATTCCTGTCCATCTGGTACTGGTTCAAGTCCCGGGTAAGTTTCCGGATTCACAAGAATTCAAAATACCAACCTGTATGCCATCTGGAGGGCTACATGAAAAAAATACTGTCTGCGTTGCACCTATTTCTGGCTGTAATGACTCTGGCACTGGTCATTCCGGCGCAAGCCCAAACCGGGCAGGATGATCTGGCGAAACGGGTGGCGTCCTATGAACTGACCATGGCGCGCATGGAGTCCTACGGCAAAGTGACGGCAGCGCTTGCGGATTGGGCATCTGCCAATCCAGCGGCGGCCAAAGCGCTGAACAACCGGATGCCGAAAACCATCACCTCCGTACCCGAATCCGCCGCGTTACTCGAAGCGGAACCGGTGATCAAAAAAATGCTGGATGAACACCGGCTCAGCGGCAATGATTACGTGTTGATGCCGTCGGCCATTATGCAAGCGCAGATTGCCGTGCTGGGTGAATCGCAGGGGCGCAGTTTTCCCGCCGACAAAATCAACCCGAAAAATATTGCGCTGGTTAAAACCAATATGGCGCGTGTTGATGAAATCATGCTCAAGGTGCGTGCTGACCGGGTGCGTGCTTTTGGTCAGTAAATCTACCGGAACATCTGGAATCAATACAGGGCCATTTAACAGCTTGTCGGAAAACGTTTTCGAGGCCGCCGATACAAGGCAAAAACGGGCGAGAAAGCGGAGTTTACACAGAGTAAATGAGCATTTTGAGCCCGTTTTTAACGCCGCAGCGGCAACGCAGATAGTTTTTCAACAAGCTGCTAGGTTAAGCGTGAAATCCTGGCTTCTATTCTATCCACGGCATCCCGCAATTCATCGACTTCTCTGGCAAACCGGTCAATCTCTGCCTTGCCGACAACCATCCTGGATTCTTCCTGCAAATATTCGCCCGCATTCAGATGCATTGACTGGTTGCTGCGCCGCATCCATTTTGCAAAATCACGCGCTGCATTGCCGAGCTGGTGTGCCGCCATGTCGCCCAGATAGCGGGAAAGGTGTTCTTCCCAGTCGATATTGAGTTGCTGCAATACTTTTTTGAATTGATGGCCCAGCCGGGTATCGCCGGAAATGCGAATTTCGCCGCCGAATAAAACAGATGCAGAATCTTCAGCCAAA
>JAUPMA010000036.1 GCA_030836935.1 Pseudomonadota bacterium
GGTGAATGCGAGCGCGGCATATTCTAGCAGTTTGGTTACATTCAAGTTGCAAGTGGCAAGTTTAAAGTAGCAAGGAAAAGCCTTCGCCTTCAGTTTGTATATGTAAATTATGGAATTTCAAAATGCATGGGCACTTCCGCACCGTTGCGCAACACTTTGGCATCAATGGATTTGGCACGCTGTAATGAACGCAGTGCCTTGATGCCCTTGGTGGGGTCATTCAGTTCCACGCCATTGATTTCAATAATGACATCATCGGGGCTCAGGCCCACGGCATCAAACAGGCTGCGGTCGCCCTGCGGTTGCAGTTTGTAGCCGCGCAGGCGGCCATTTTCGTTGTACGGCAAGGGAATGGCGTATTCGCCAAATGCGGTGGGATTGCGCAATACTTTCTGGCGGATATTGGCAATGATTTCACCCGGTGAGGACGGATTGCTGTATGCGGCATTGTCGTCGCCGTCCGGTTCGGGCGTAAAACTGTTGCCACCGAATTCCTCGGGCAGGCGCAGGGTTTCAAAACGTCCGTTGCGTTCCAGTATTACCCGGTCGGCGTGTACTTCCCGCAATACGGCCCCGGATACCTGATCACCAAGGCCGTAAAATTCCTCGGCGCCACCCTGGCCCTGCGCAATGATGGCAAACGCGATTTTCGCACCGCCGGCCAGCACGCCTTTTAATTTCAGGTTCATCTGTGTTTCCGGCGCGTTGGCGCTGGCTGCTGCCGTCATTTTGGGCTGATAGTGTCCCAGCAGATGGATTTGCAGCAGTTGCTGGATTTTCTGCTGCGTCTGGTGTGATGGCGGCACCACGGGCGTGCGGGAAACTGCCGGTGGTGCAGCAACAACTTCCCCGGCAGGTATGAACAGCCAGGTCAATTGTGATAACGCCTGGGCGCAGGCCACCAGCAGCAACAGGCTGACGGCAACAGGCGCCGCTTTTTGCAAGGCCTGTAATTCGCGCGACCAATGATGAGCCTGGGGCGATTTGAGTTTATGAATGAAAGACTTCATGAATATCGGCAATCCGGATTAAACAAGTGCAAGGAATTCCCGGCCCGGCTACTTTAACCTTTAAATATGTCACTTTCCAAAAAAAAAGCCCGCAGAAGCGGGCTTTTTTATTACACATCCTGACAGGATGTTACACCATATCTTTCATGCCTTTTAAGGGCAGAACCTTTACCACCTTGCGGGCGGGCTTGGCCTTGAACGTGACTTCTTCCTTGGTAAAGGGATTAATGCCCTTGCGTGCCTTGGTTGCAGGTTTCTTGATTACTTTGACTTTCAGCAGGCCGGGCAGACTGAAACTGCCGGGACCTTTTGCACCAATACACTTGCCGATGATGCCGGTCAGGCTGTCGAGTACAGCGGATACCTGTTTGCGATTGAGCGTGGTTTCTGAAGCAATAACGTTGAGGATGTCAGACTTGCTGGGTGCCTTGGTTGCAGAAAGGCTAACAGTAGCTGCTTTTTTTGGGGCTGCCTTGGCAACCGATTTTTTTGCTGCGGGTTTTTTAGCTGGAGATTTTTTTGCTGCTGGTTTCTTTGCTGCTTTTTTCTTAGCCGCCATAGGGTGTGCTCCTGATGTGTGATTCAATTGCGTTATAAGGCAAGAATGTTTGCTGCGAAGCAACGCTGCCGCAAACTTCTGTGCGGATTGTTAGTTTTTTTTTTGCGTAATACAAGCGGGTCAACGAAAAAAAACAGGGGTTTTATGCAGGAATTTACCTATATTTCCGCTTTCGCTGCCGGATTGCTCGGTGGTGTGCACTGTATTGGCATGTGCGGTGGCATTGTTGGTGCGCTGAGTTTTGGCGTGGCGCAACAGCAAAATAATGCAAAACCGTATGCCATTCTGCTGGCTTACAACCTGGCGCGTATCACCAGTTACATGCTGGCCGGAGCCTTGCTGGGCGGTGTGGCGGCGCTGGCCATGCACTGGCTGGATATTCGATGGCTGCAAAAAATCCTGCAATGGAGTGCGGCGCTGATGATGTTGCTGCTGGGCTTTTACCTTGCCGGCTGGTGGACGGTACTGGCGCAGGCTGAAAAAATTGGTGCTGCATTGTGGCGAAAAATAGAACCGCATGCGCGCAAATTATTACCGGCGCAAAACCTCCAGCAGGCATTTGTACTTGGATTGTTGTGGGGCTGGCTGCCTTGCGGCCTGGTGTACAGCATCCTGCTCTGGTCAGTGGCCAGCGCCAATGCAGTGGATGGCGCGTTACTGATGCTGTGTTTTGGTTTGGGCACCTTGCCGAATCTGCTTGCGATGGGTGTGTTTGCGCGGCAATTGAATAACTGGGTGAGGAGCAGTCGTGTGCGCCAGCTGGCAGGAGTAATGGTAATGGGGTTTGGAGTCTGGAATTTGTATCTGGCGGTTTGATGCATGGTTTGATTGCTTCCCGGAATTTCAAAGCGAAGAAATATCAGTAAACAATTCATTCAAGAATTTTTATTAAATATTTCCGGCCATTGCCTCGGCGCCTGCACGCGCAAACGTTTGTCGCGCCCGGTTTCGCCGCTGATCAACGTAACCTGCGATTTACTCACCTTGAAAATCTTTGCCAGAAAGGCAATCAGATGCTTGTTGGCAGCACCATCCACCGGCGGTGCCGTGATGCGCACTTTTAAACTGTCTCCGAGAACTTCTGCCAGTTCATCTTTTGAAGCACGCGGTTGCACCCTGATGCTGATCAGCAGGTCATCATTTTCCCAGCGGAAGAAATCGGCCATTAAAAGAAATAGCGTAATGATTGCTTGATGAACATGATGATAATAATGGCAACCATTGGTGAAATATCAATGCCGCCAATCAGTGGCAGGCGTTGTTGCAGCGGTTTCATTACTGGCCGGGTGATGCTGCGCAACAATGCAGCGGCAGGATGATAGGGATCGGGATTAATCCAGCTCATGAGAGCCAGAATAAAAATCGAGAACAGAAAAATATCCAGCAGCAGGATAAGGGTTTCCATGAGTGTGGCCAGTAGCAGCCACAATGCATTGAATGGCAGGCCGGATATCCATGAAATCAGCACCAATTTTACAAAAGTAAAAACCAGCACCAGTAATAATGTAGCGATGTCCAGACCGCCGATGCCGGGAATAATGCGGCGCAGCGGCACCACTACCGGGCTGGTGGCTTTGACAACAAATTGCGATAAAGGATTATAAAAATCCGCGCGCGTCCATTGCAGCAGCAAGCGCAACATCAGCAGCAAAGTGTAGAGATAAAAGAGCGTATCAATAAGAAATATGAACGGATTCATTTGTCTTTCCTGCAGGTGCGCCTTCAGGTGCACAAAATGGTTTCGGGTTTTGTATAAATAATTTTACGAATCTTTTCCCAGTATATCGGCCAGCTCTCCGGCGCGATGGCTGGCGGCGGCCAGCGCATCCTTGACCAGTTGTTCAAAATGATTTTGCTGAAAATGTTTTATTGCTGCTTCAGTAGTGCCGCCCTTGGATGTGACGCGAGCACGTAATGTTGCAGTATCCACATCGCTTTCCTGTGCCATGCGTGCCGCACCCAATGCAGTTTGCAGTGTGAGTTGTTGCGCCGTTCTGGCCTCAAGCCCGAGTTTTTCACCGGCGGCGATCATGCTTTCCATTAACAGAAAGAAATACGCCGGACCGGAGCCGGATACGGCGGTGACGACATCAATCAGATTCTCTTTTTCAACCCAGAGCGTCAAGCCGGCCGATGACAAAATACGTTGCGCAATATCACGCCATTTTGCATCAACCTGGTTGTTGGCAAATAAACCGGTGGCACCGCAACGCAACAGAGCAGGAGTGTTGGGCATGCAGCGCACAATGGCATTATTGTTGCCAAGCCAGCGATCCATGTCGCGCGTGCGAATGCCGGCAGCAATGGAAATGATCAACGGTTTTTTCTGCTGAATAGTGTTTGCAAGTTTGCAGCACACTGACTGCATGATTTGCGGTTTTACCGCCAGCATTATCACCTGCGCAGAAGCGGCAGCCATATTGTTGTCTGTGTGGGTGTGTACGCCAAATGCCTGATGCAGTTGCGCCAGCTTTTCTGTGTCCGGTTCAGCAACAGTGATATTGTTCGCCGGACAGCCATCGGCAATCAGGCCGCCGATCAGGCTGCTGGCCATGTTGCCGCCGCCGATGAATGTGATGGTTGGAAACAGGATGGTGGTCATGGCTGATTCAAAATCCGTGCAAGTTATTAAGCAGGCTCTTTTGGGCGGTGCCTGATGGTGATGTAAAAGATTTTTACCACAGAGGACACAGAGAACACAGAGGTTTTTTGTTTTCTCTGTGTCCTCTGTGGTTAATGCTTTGGCTTTGCTTTAATCAACGGGTGCCGGGCGATCTCCAAAAATCGCGGTGCCGATACGCAACAGGGTGCTGCCTTCGGCGATAGCCGCTTCCATATCATTGCTCATACCCATGGACAGGGTATCCAGTGCGAAACCCTGCTGATTCAATTGTATGAATGCCTGATGCATTTGCCGGAAAGCCAGTCGCTGCTGCTCAAAATCATCACTGGCCTGCGGCAAGGCCATCAGTCCGCGCAGTCGCAATTGCGGCAACTGCGTTACAGCGCTGGCAAGCTGGTGCAGTTCATCCAGTGCAATGCCGGATTTTGTGACCTCGTGACTGATGTTGATTTGCAGGCAGACATTCAGGGGCGGCAGGCTGGCTGTCCGTTGTTCCGCCAGGCGCCGGGCAATTTTCAGCCGGTCAATGCTGTGTACCCAGTCGAAATGGCAGGCGATGTCGCGGGTTTTGTTGGACTGGATATGGCCGATGAAATGCCAGGAGAGGGGCAGATCAGCCAGTGTACCGATTTTATCCAGCGCTTCCTGCACATAACTTTCGCCAAACTCGTGCAGGCCGCAGGCATAGGCCTGTCGCAAGGCCCATGCCGGATGTCCCTTGCTGACAGCGAGCAGGTGAATGCCGTCACGCGGGCGCTGGTAGCGCTGCGCATACTCATCCAGCTGGCGCCGGATTTGGCTTATGCTCTCTGCAATGGTCGGGAAGCCAGCCATAGGGTAAAAAATTAGCTATAAAAGGTGACACATTATAAGTCACAGTCGTTCCCGGGGAGTTTCTGATGGATATTGCTCAATTATTAGCCTTTAGTGTTAAAAACGGTGCTTCCGACTTGCACCTCTCGGCCGGCCTGCCGCCGATGATCCGTGTTGACGGCGATGTCCGTCGTATCAATGTCGAATTCATGCCGCATGAAGAAATTCATGCCATGGTGTACGACATCATGAATGACAAGCAGCGCAAGACCTATGAAGAATTCTGGGAAGTGGATTTTTCCTTCGAGATTCCCGGCCTGGCGCGATTCCGCGTCAACGCCTTCAACCACAACCGCGGCGCCGGCGCCGTATTCCGTACCATTCCGTCCAAGATCCTGTCGCTGGAAGAATTGAATGCGCCAAAAATTTTCAAGGACATTTCCGAATACCCGCGCGGCATTGTGCTGGTGACCGGCCCGACCGGTTCCGGTAAATCCACTACGCTGGCGGCCATGGTGAATCATGTGAATGAAAATGAATATGGCCATATTCTCACCATTGAGGATCCCATCGAATTCGTGCATGAAAGTAAAAAATGCCTGATTAACCAGCGCGAAGTGCATCGCGATACGCTGGGTTTCAATGAAGCCTTGCGCTCGGCGTTGCGTGAAGACCCCGACGTGGTGCTGGTGGGCGAAATGCGCGATCTGGAAACCATACGTCTCGCACTGTCGGCGGCGGAAACGGGACATCTGGTGTTCGGTACACTGCATACCAGCTCGGCCGCCAAAACCGTTGACCGTATTGTGGATGTGTTTCCGGCGGCGGAAAAAGAAATGGTGCGCGCCATGTTGTCAGAATCACTGCGCGCGGTGATTTCGCAAACACTCCTGAAGAAAAATGGCGGCGGTCGTGTAGCGGCGCATGAAATCATGCTCGGCACCCCGGCGATCCGTAATCTGATTCGTGAAAATAAAATTGCGCAAATGTATTCGGCGATTCAGACCGGCCAGTCCATGGGCATGCAAACACTGGATCAGAACCTGAAAGAACTGGTTGAAAGCGGCAAGGTTTCCAAGGAAGAAGCACGAACCAAGGCGCAGAACAAAGATAGTATTTAATTAACAGGCAGCAGGTAGCAAGTACGAAGTGGCAAGTCAAAACTTTTCCTTGCCACTTCGTACTTGCAACTTGCTACATTTAGCAACAAAACACACTGCAATAAGTAAACTCGTAAATTACGGGTTAAGCGATACTGAACGGAGCTAACAATGGACAGAGACAAGGCGATACGATACATGCACGACCTGTTGCGCATGCTCGTGCAAAAAAATGGCTCGGATTTGTTTGTGACTGTAGGTGCGGCACCATCCATGAAAATTGATGGCCGCATGACGCCGCTGTCCAATCAGGCGCTGTCCCCGCAACACACACAAACGCTGGTGCGTTCCATCATGAACGACAAACAGCTGGGTGAGTTTGAAGCCAGACAGGAAGTGAATTTCGCCATCAGCTTGCCGGGCGTGTCGCGCTTCCGTGTCAATGCATTTACCCAGCGCGGTTCCATGGGCATGGTATTGCGCGTGATTCGTTCTGAAATCCCCAATTTCGATGACCTGGGATTGCCGCCGATTTTGCGTGAAGTGGCCATGACCAAGCGTGGGCTGGTGATTTTTGTGGGTG
>JAUPMA010000037.1 GCA_030836935.1 Pseudomonadota bacterium
CATGTTCGGCACGCGCCGCGATGCTCTCCGCACTCAGCGCCTCGCCGCTGTGTTGCATGAAATCGCGCGCCAGGCCGGTGCCGGACAGCCACGTTTCGATGCAGCCCTGCTTGCCGCAATAACACGCCGGGCCAGGACGCTCATTATCATGCGGCCAGGGCAATGGATTATGTCCCCACTCCCCGGCAATGGCACTGGAACCGGTTAATACATGCCGGTTCACCACCACACCGCCGCCGGTACCCGTGCCGACAATCACACCAAACACAACAGATTCACCTTGCGCGGCACCATCGGTGGCTTCGCTTAATGCAAAACAGTTGGCATCGTTGGCCATGCGTATTTCGCGCTGTAACAAATTCTCCAGATCGGTTTTAACCGGCTTGCCGTTCAGGCACACTGAATTGGAGTTACGCATCAAGCCGGTTGCCGGCGATAATGCACCGGGCGTGCCGATACCAATCGTGCCGCGCTGCCGGGTAGCAGTTTCGATACCGGCAATGAGTTGTGCAATGGTTTTTAATATTGCGTGGTAATCACCTTGCGGTGTAGCGACACGCTTGCGCTGCAATTCAGCGCCAGCTTCATCCAGAGCAATGGCTTCGATTTTGGTGCCGCCGAGATCAATACCGATACGCATAATTTGTTCTTCTGAATTCTTACACAGAAACACGGAGGCTCAGAGATACTTTTTATAAACACTCCGTGTCTCTGCGGCTCTGTGTCAAAAATGAATTTATTCTTTCCGGATTCGTTGCGATTGCCAATACACCTCCGGCTCACCCGCTTCGCGGCTCAACACGCGACAGGTAACGAAAAGCAAATCTGACAAACGATTAACATATGCAGCAATATGTTCACTGAATTCAAATTCCTTTTTCAAAGAAGCCATACTACGCTCGGCCCGGCGGCACACTGTACGCGCCAGATGGCAAAATGCCGCCGCTTCGCCGCCACCGGGCAAAATAAATTCCTTTAACGGCGGCAGGTTCTCATTCATGGCATCCAGCGATTGCTCCAGCCAATGCACACGCGCTGCGGTAATCAAATTACACTGCGGCATGGTGAGCTGGGCACCGAGGTTGAACAAATCATGCTGGATGGTAATGAGCATTTCTTTTACTGCGCTCTCCGTGCATTTGCAAATCACAATACCGAGTACACTGTTGAGCTCATCCATGTCCCCCATGGCGGCAACACGTGCCGAGTCTTTCTCAACGCGCGTACCATCGCCCATGCCGGTGGTGCCTTTATCGCCGGTGCGGGTGTAAATTTTTGAAAGACGATTTCCCATGTAAACACCTCTTATAGAACAGGTAACAACACATCAAACAAATAAAGGCTCAGAACCAGAATTAGATTGCAAGCAAACGCTTTTCCTTGCTACTTTAAACCTTAAACCCGCCACCCTGATTAAACTTTAAACTTGCCACTTAACACCATGTCTCGCCCACTCATCCTCATCGCAACACTCATATTACTCAGCTTCACCAGCTTCGCACTGGCGTTATCGCTTGGCAGTTACAGCATTTCACCGCAACAGGTATGGCTGGCATTATCCGGCAATTCATCCGGAATTGAACATAACATTGTTATGGATTTGCGCGCACCACGCGCGTATGTGGCATTTGTCAGCGGCGGTTTGCTGGCACTGGCAGGAGCGCTGATGCAGGTGCTGTTGCGCAATCCGCTGGCTGATCCGTACATACTCGGTGTGTCCGGCGGCGCTTCGGTGTTTGCATTGCTGGCGATTTCATTTGGCATGGGTGCCACGTTTGTTTCGCTCAGTGCATTGGCTGGTGCGCTGTGTTCCATCCTGCTGGTATTTGGCCTGGCGCATGCACAGGGCAGCTGGCAGCCGTCACGTTTGTTGCTCACCGGTGTGGTATTGGCGGCTGGCTGGGGTGCGGTAATCAATTTCATTTTGTCCATCAGTCCCGATCAACCCTTGCGCGGCATGCTGTTCTGGATGATGGGTGACATCAGCCAGGCGAATGCCGATATTTCCACGCTGTTTGTGCTGGGCATTTCATTGCTGGCGGGTTTTGTGCTGGCGCGGCAACTGAATATTCTGGCGCGCGGTGACATGCAGGCCAGCGCGCTGGGAGTAAATGTCAGAACGTTACGCACCGGATTATTTTTACTGGCCTCGCTGCTCACGGCATTTGCCGTCACCCAGGTTGGCAGCGTCGGTTTTGTTGGCCTGATTGTGCCGCACATGTTGCGCATGATTACCGGTAGTGATCACCGGATATTATTACCATCCTGCGTATTGCTCGGTGGCAGCCTGCTGCTGATTGCCGACACACTGGCACGCACAATTATTGCGCCGCAGCAATTACCGGCAGGCGTGATTACCGCTTTCATTGGCGTACCGTTTTTTCTGTTTTTATTACACAGAATTTCCGGGCGGCCAGCATGAGTCTGCGCTGCGTACAGTTATCCATCGGCATCGCAGGCAAACAGGTTTGCAGGCAACTGGATTTAACCATTGAACCGGGGCAGGTATGGGGAATTCTCGGCCGTAATGGCATCGGAAAAACCACATTGCTGCACACACTGGCCGGTTTGCGTGCAGCACAGTCCGGTGACATTCTTGTTGATGACTGCAACAGCAAGCAACTCAGTCGCAAGCAGATTGCACAAAAAATTGGAGTGCTGCTGCAACATCACGAAGACAGTTTTCCTTCTACTGTACTTGAAACAGTACTGGCTGGCCGGCATCCGCACACCGGTTTGTGGCAATGGGAAAATGCAGCGGATTATGCAATGGCACGCCTCGCCCTGCAGCAGGTTGACATGCTTGAAATGCAACACAGGCCGGTGCAGCAACTTTCCGGTGGCGAGCGCCAGCGGGTTGCCATTGCAACGGTTCTTACACAAGACCCGTCATGTTTTTTGCTGGATGAACCCAACAGCCATCTGGATCTGCATTACCAGATCAGCATTCTGGATGCTTTATGCCGGTTTGCGCGCAACAACCGGCGCGCGCTCCTCATGACCCTGCATGACATCAATCTGGCGGCCCGGTTTTGTGATCATGTTTTACTGCTGAACGGCAATGGCGAAGTGCTTGCGGGAGCCGCTGGTAATTTATTGAATCGGCAGCATCTTAGCGCGCGGTTCCAGCCTCCGATCGAAATTCTTGACACCCCTTCCGGAAAATTTTTCACGCCCGGCCAACTTGACTCACCTCATGCATCAGCATAAAGATACGCCTCCATTGTAGTACGAGTAACCTGGTTCAAGACAATG
>JAUPMA010000038.1 GCA_030836935.1 Pseudomonadota bacterium
AAATTGCGTTGCGATGCAAACGGGTGTTGCGCCGCAATTTTTACCGCCATACTGTCCGGCAAACGGTTCATATCAATTTGCGCAATGCAATGATCCAGCGTCGTGCGCTCATCCCGCAATTCAAGCGGCTGTCCATTCAGCCTGGCACCCTGCCCCCTGATGGCAGAAAAACATTCGTTGTGTACCGGGTCATAAATCAAACCCAGCTGGATTTCACCCTGGACAACGAGCGCAATGGAAGTGGAAAAAACTGGAATACCCGAAGCAAAATTACTGGTGCCATCCAGCGGATCCAGCACCCACAGTCCTGCCTTGTCTGCCTGCAGCATGGTCTGCTGGTCGGCATCACTCATTTCCTCACCCAGCAACTGATACGCTGGCCAGCGTTGCTGCAATGCATCCATGACAGCCTGTTGCATGGCGGTATCGGCCTCCGTTACCACGCTGCCATCTGTTTTGAAACGGTAACCCGTATGATTAAAACGCTGAAGAATATGCTGGCGTGCCAGATCAGGAATCAGTAACTCAAGCTGGCCCAGCATTTCAGAAAAAGAATTTTTCATCATCGGATCCCGAACATTATTGCCCAATGCATTGAGTAGCTATTCTATAGATAATGAAGAAAGATTAAAGCCATCAGAGGACAAGGCAGATAATCCCTTGCTACTTTAAACTTTAACCTTGCCACTTCGTTTCAGGAGATAGCGCCATAGCCAAAATTCTCATCACCGGCGCCAGCGGATTTGTTGGCCACCACATTTTGCAGACACTGATGCAATTCGAACATCCGGATTTGCAGATTGTTGCCGCCACACGCCACCCGGAAAACCTGCCAGCCAGTTACCACGGCGAAATCCGCGTCGGCGATTTGCGCGACCCTGATTATCTTGACCGCGTACTGACCGGCATTGATGTCATCTGTCACGCCGCTGGCTGGACAAATTATGGATATGATGAACACGCATCCCGGAAAAATTATCTGGAACCGGCCATTGATCTCATCAATCATGCACGGGAATGGCGAATCTCGCGCTTTGTCAATTTAAGCAGTATTGCCGTCACTCACCACAGCCAGCGCATGAACGATCATGCACCTGGCACTCCGCGCCGGGGTTGCGCCATGTTCAACTGCATGATTGCCGTTGAAGATTATCTGAAGACACAAGCTCATGGGCAAATGAGCATAATCAATTTGCGTTGCGGCATTTACAGCGGTCATGACCTTCATCTCGGATTATTGCCATTGCTGCTGCAACGCCCTGCCTTGCCCCTGATTTCGGGCCGTTACGGATTCCTGCCGCTGACAGACGGGCGTGATATCGGCCAGGCCTTTGCACGTGCTGCATTATTGCCTGACATGAGCGGTTATTTGTCACTGAACATTACTGGGCAGGAAACACCACAGCAAACAACCGTGATGCAGTTTATGAAACAGGAATTGCATCGTGACATTTCACAACAGATTGCCCTGCCAGCCCTGATTGCATTACCCGCCCATAAAATTATCGGCATGGCAAATTACAGAAAAAAAATGCCGCTCACCACCTGCGCCATCACCGCATCTTTGGCAAATCCGGAAATACAGAATATCCAGGCCCGGCAATTGCTCGGTTACCAGCCGGTAATCCGCTGGCAATCCTCGATTGAGGATTTTACTGCTGAGTATGTCAGGAGAAATAAAGTGAGTGGTCTATTTGTTGAAGAGAAAGAATTTACGATTTGATGCAACATGATGTTTTGAGATGTCGCAGGGGCAACCCTTGTGGTTGCCATTTTTTCGACTGCTATACATGTTTAAAGCAGGGCAACCACAAGGGTTGCCCCTACCGTGATCAGGTTTGCAATCCTCTATTCACAATCTCATAAACATCCCGCGACAAATCCGGCATGGCCGCAATATGCCCCAACTGGGCTTTCATCAGCCGCTGCCGTGAGGCATCGTACCGTCTCCACTGGATCAATGGCGAAACCAGACGCGCTGCAATTTGTGGATTGATGGTATTCAGTTTCATGACTGCATCCGTAAGCAGGCGATAACCGCGACCCGTAGACTCGTGAAAACACACCGGATTGGACTGGCTGAAGGCACCAATCAAGGCACGCGCGCGATTGGGAACGGTAATATCGAATGCTTCGTGGTGCAATAATTTTTCTACCTGATTCAATGTTGATGGCAGACTGGCTGTAGCCTGCACCATGAACCATTTATCAATCACCAGTGAATCTGCCCGCCATTTTTCGTAGAAATGATGAAGGATTTCCGTTTTCTCGTCACACTCAATATGCACCAGTGCCCGCAAGGCAGTGATTTGATCGCTCATGTTATTGGCTTTGTAATATTGAGTAACTGCCATTTTGCGAATTGTATCTGTATTCAGCCTCACCAGATAATTCAGACACATATTCTTCAGGCAACGTTTGCCAATGGCGGCTGAATTGAATAAATAAGACGCCTGCTGGTTTTCCGCATAGAGCTTCTGGAATGATGGCTGGAATTTCTCGGCGATCTCCCGGCAAGCTGATTCGCGCACCATGTGAATGGAATCCACATCAATATAGGGCATGAGTTCTGCCAGATAATCCTCATCAGGCAAGGTAAGCACTCTTGCCATCAGCGCCTTGTCTGCACCGGAAGCAGACAAAACATTGCTGAAAGCAGTCAAATAACCAGGCGGAAGTTTTTCGGGATGACCTTTCTTGTAGGCCTCAATCATGTGCAGTAACACATTGACGCCCAGCTGTTGCGCTGCATTCCAGCGGTTGAATTCATCGCCATCATGCGCCATCAAAAAGGCAAGGTCATCATCGGCCAAAGATAACTTCAGCTTGACGGGCGCAGAAAAATCGCGCAATACCGATGGCACTACTGGAACCG
>JAUPMA010000004.1 GCA_030836935.1 Pseudomonadota bacterium
CACAATAAATGTAGTGCCGCGAATACCGATGGTGGCGAAACCGGTTTTAACCTGTTTTGGTTCTTCCTTGGTGCCAAGTACTTTTCTGAATGTGTAATACACCTTGCCGCCCAGTTGCGACAACCAGCCCGACTGCTCGACACGCAGACTGCTTTTTTCATCCATCACTGACAAAGCACCGTCATCGAACTGCACCACGGCCTTGCCGCCATCACGGGTGACCACAGTTTCCATTTTGTTCACCAGATACTGGTTCTTTTCCGGCTTGCGCTCCTCGCCCTTGCTGTTGACGATGATCACATCGCCCTGCACCTTGACCAGACGGGCGCGAAATTCATCGGCACCGGCAGTTGAACCAAGTCCCAGTGACCAGCAGACAATCAGACCAGCAATCAGGTTTTTCATAGGTATCCTCTCAATGTTTTCCCCTAACCGGAACAGGGTTCAATAATAGCCGACAACAACAGGACGGCATACAGCCGCGACTCAATGGAACCAGGATTTTATTTCAGCCGTATCACTGGCCAGCTGCCAGTCACCGCCGCCGGCCACGACACGCTGCTGCCAGAACTGCGCCCGTTCGGAAAATGAACGCGAGCCTGTCAGCGCAACTCCAGTGGCCGGTTCCGCCGGGGCCGGGTTCCACACCACGACGCGGGCACCGTTAAAATACACCGGGAACTCGCGCAGGTAGCCCTCACGCGGTTCATCCGGAAAATCGGAAAACACAATAATCATTTTTTTCCGGGCGCCGGTCGCATTGAGCCAGCTCATGGCATGCAACAGGCCGCCGGTGATGTCGGTATAGGAACCGGTGCCGGAATCTTCCGCAAGTTGTTCCAGGATCTTCAGCACGGCACGTTTCTCGGCATTGGCCTGCGACGGCCGCGAACTGAAAGTCACACCGGCCACAACATCCAGCGCCGAAAAGTTTTCGTTGTCGATTCGCGCCAGCGCCAGCGAATCACCGGATTCCATCTGCAACAACAGCCATTTGATGGTGGCCGCCACCTGGTCGAATTGCCCGCCATAGGCACCGGAACGGTCAATCAGGACATGAATGGCGCGATGGTCCGGCGCTGACTGGCTGCATGACAGCAGTGACACGCAGCACAACACAATGATGACCCGCCTCATGTGTCCGTCTCCTCCGCCGCAATTTTTTCTCCGGCCGGTTTTGCCGGTTTTTGCTGCCGCAACAGATGCTCAAGATACAGCGGCAGCATGATCAGGAGATCGTACAAGGCCATCAGCACTTTACGGGCGACGCGCAACAGCGCAACCAGCAGCCGCAACATTCCTTCCAGCCCCTCCAGCAGCCACGACAAAAACCGGCCGGCAACCGTGCGCAATGCCTGCAGAAAAATTTCCGCCGCCACCACCGCAAACATCAGCAAAAACGGCAATACAAAACCCAGCACCATTTGTCCCAGGGCCGGAATCCGGTTCATGACCGGCTGTGAATCATCCGCTGGCACAGCCAGCAACTGGTTCAGCATCCGCGTGTCGGCAACCAGTGCATCGCGGGTGTGAATCAGCGCGGATTCCGTGGCCGCCAGAATCAGCAGCAACAGCAGCATCAGGTACATCACACCACGGCGCCGGTGTTCCCCGGACAGGCCCATATCCGGTAACAGATGCGTTGCACCAGCGGCCTCCAGAAAAAATAATCCGGGAATGATTTGCAGAACAATAATGGCGGCGGCCGCCACATCCGGTGAACGCCAGCCGAGAATGTCGGCCTGCACACCCACCACTTCTGCCAGCGGCAAGGCCAGCAACTGAAAGTTGACCACGGCGCACGCTGCCGCCATCAGCAACAGCCATACGGACAACAGCAGTTTTACGGCGGCCGATCTGTTCAATTCGGCAAGCGCCCGGTCTGTGCCCTGAAGAATTTGCTGGTAGTCCTGCAAGTGCGCATCCAGCTGCTGCGTGCGGCCGTCAAGACGGGTGACTGTTTTTTGCAGATCGTCCAGGCGGTTATCCAGGCTGCGCCATTGCGGAACCTGTCGCTCCAGCATGGCATAACGGTCACGATTGGCCTGACGGTATTCGGCCAGGGATTTATCCATGGCCTGTTGCAGCGTGAGATGAATATCTTGCAGGATTTTTGCCACCATGGCGGCGCCCTCGGCGGATACCCGGTTCGACACCTGCGCCACAGACTCGATCACCTGCAACCATTCCGGTGGCTGGGGCAGTTGCTCCGCCGATTTTTCCAGCTCATTATCCAGATGAGTGATGTGTTCGCGCATTTCGCGGTGCAAGCCCGGCCAGGCCACCAGCTCATGCGCAACCTGATCGGTGATTTTTACAAAATCCTGTTGCAGCCTGCGTTCCAGTGCTTCGCGTCCCCCGGCCAGCAATACTTCACGGTTACGCTGACGCAGCCGCCGGTTGGCAGCATGCAGAAAACGGATCAGCAAACGCAACACGCGGTTAACGCCGTCAAAAACCAGCGTCAGCAATCTGTGTACCGGCCGGCGTGCTGCATACAGCAGTGCCAGCACCAGCAGCAGCCCGATCAGCCATGACAGCGCCGGGCTTGCCGGCATCCGCAAATAATCAGCAACAGGCAGAAAAAAATCAGCTGTCATGCATAGCACCTCCGCCTGGCCGAGTGTATGTCGAACACAGCAGCTTTCCAAGGAAGTGCTAACATCCTTGCAGCCACAACCGGATTTATTCACCCCTTTTACAACAGACGAATCACCACCATGTTTGAATCCGCCGAGCTGAACCAGAAAACCTCAAAGGAAGAATTTGCCGCCCGCGAACCTGAATTGCGCACCCGGCTGCTACAGGCGCAACAGCAAATCCAGCGCGCCGGCATTCCGGTACTCATCATATTGGCTGGCGTGGAAGGTGCTGACCGCAGCGGCGTCGTCAAGCGGCTGAATGAATGGCTCGACCCGCGCTATTTGCGCATTCATGCCTTCTGGGATGAAACCGATGAAGAACGCCAGCGTCCCTATTACTGGCGTTTCTGGCGCTGCATGCCGGCACGGG
>JAUPMA010000039.1 GCA_030836935.1 Pseudomonadota bacterium
GCTCTTCCGATCTTATTGACCCGGCAATAAAGATAATCGTATTTTCAGATCGGACAAATTCGCCGGAAGCGAATTTGAATGAGCGCAACGCATTCGAAGGGTCAGGCACAGGAATGTATCTGATAATTTATTCCGGCAACCGCTTCATTGGCGCCGTTGCAAGGTTAAAACCCCGAGCAACAGCCCATCCTATGGCTACGGCTGATTTTTTCTCAGCAAAATAAAATGCTCAATCAAACGAATCATCAGTTCCTTCTGTTTCGGCAAACTTTCGGCAACCAGCAAGGCCAGCGCCACCAGCGTATTGTCGTTGATTAACTGAGCAACCGGTTTGGCCAGCAAATGCTGGTTTACTTGCAAATACCACAAGAACAGAAACGATCCGGTGCGTTTATTGCCATCAGCCAGCGGATGATTCTTGATAACAAAATACAAAAGATGCGCCGCCCTGCTTGCCACATTCGGGTAAAAAAATTCACCGCCAAAACCTTGTTCGATGGTCGCAATGGCAGATTCCAAACCATTACCACACAACTGGCCAAATAATTCCGTTGCCTCACCTTTGGCTATCAAATCACGTTTTAACTCGGCCATCGCCGTGAGCGCATCGGCATAATTCAGCGCAAACATGCCTTGCTGCTGTTGGCTGATAACCGCAAGGCTCTGCTCATCGTAAGCCTGCAACAAACTCCAGGCGCGCGCGTAATCACTGATCACTTTCAGCACTGCCTCGCCTTCGGGCTTTACCAACTGCTGGTTCGCCAGTGTTCTGGAAAGCAGGGCAATGGTCTGTTCAAACTCAATACCGCGCTCGGCCAGACGTTTCTGGTTGAAGGTAACACCTTGTATCAAATGCTGTTTCAGTACCGAGGTCGCCCAGATACGAAACTGGGTCGCACGCGATGAATTAACGCGGTAGCCAATAGAAATGATGGCGTCGAGGTTGTAGTACTTAACCCGACTGGTCTGTGTTTTACCCGTCATTGCGCCATGAGGGGTGGTATGTTCCAAAATGGAACATACCTGCTCCTCATGCAATTCCCCGCTTGTGAAAATATTACCCAGGTGTTTGGTGATGGCGGGGCGCTTGGTGCCAAACAGATCGGCCATCTGCGCCTGCGAAAGCCAAACAGTTTCCCGCTCCAGCGAAACTTCCAGCGAAACCACACCATCCTCCGAGGTAAACAGCTGAATTTTGGCATCGGTCATATCATGCTCCTTCTTTGGTTCATGCAACCAGCTACTTTTGGTCTGTTATCCATAAGCAATCAATTCATGCAGTATAGGCAAAGCGAGCGCGCCCATCCTGCGCTGCACATGCGTATACGCGCTTTTCCACTTCTTCACCTATTTCACATTGCGCCACACGCAAATCATGCTCGGCCTGCAAGCCCATACAGGTTTGCGATGACACACTGAAATACTTGCCAAGCCGCAGCGCGGTATCGACTGTAATGGCACGATTGCCGTTGACGATGCCGCTGATGCGACCCGGTGGCACTGCGAGTTCAGTGGTTATTTCGGCTATTTATTTATTATCAGAGCACATGAAAACAATACATGCCTGTTTCAGGCAAGAAATGAATTCACCTCAGAAGACACGGAGGGTAAAACAAGCGTTTCAGGTTTGCGCTGATGCGCGTTGACTGGTTTTTTTCAGCTGTCGCGCAACCGATGCAGAATATCGTGCAGCGTATAGAAATGGCCGGTTCGCATGTAACCGGCCACAATTCCCGTTTTGAGACTGAGCGCGCGGCCATCCTGACCCCAGGCTTCCACCCAGTAATGCGGCACACCATCGAGTACATGCACCACCGCCGGCTTGCCATCGAGGTAGGACGCCAAGTGCGTCTCCCGGGTGTTCACATGCATGAATGCCGGCATGAAGCCAAAACTGGCTTCAGTGTATACCGCCCGGCCGGACAACTCCGGCGTGGCGGCTGTTTCGCATGCTTCTGTCTGACCTTGCATTGCAGGACTCCCGCTATTTGATGGAGCTATCGGCGGGAGACAGGGATTCTTTAGGGGGCAGGTGGTGCAAAAGTCATCAGATTCACCATCATGGAATTCCTGTTTATTACGGGTGCGCCTTTAGGCGCACTGTGCATATCCGGAATTATTTGTACGCCTGAAGGTGCACCTGCAAGACAATCTATAAATCACGCGCAACCGCTTCACATACCTGTTGCATGGCCTTGCCATACGCGGCGACGGTGGCATGCATATCCATGGAATCGGCCACGATGGTTGATTCATAAATACGATGGTTGATTTGCAATTTAACCACGGCCTGTGTCTGGCCTTTATCAATGACGCGTTCAAATGCGTGGATGACGGAATGTATCTGCACAGCTGGCTGGCTGGCCGCAGGAGTTATGGCCGCATTCGAATTATTCAAACAGCCTTGCATATAAGTTTGCACCAGCGCCGCAGGTGTCTGTACCCAGAAATGATAGTTATAGCGATTCACTTCCAGCGGTCGTGCCTGTTCAACAAATAGCAATGCGCGTTCGTTGTAAATACCTTCTGCGCGCACCGATTTGATTTCAACAAGCCGGGCATGATTGACAGGTGTTGCAACCGGCAGACGATAAAAATGATCCGCTGGAATATTACCGGCAGAAAAACCGCAACCGGTTAATGTCAGAACCACAACGCATGGCACGAATAAATTCATTAAAAATCTCATTTCTGCATCTCCGCTTCATCAACTGGCGGCTTGCCACCTAATATTACACCGGGGTTATTGCGCAACTGGCGGGTAAATTCATTCATGTTGCGGCTGGATGCGTCGAGATTATAAAGTATGGCATCCATGTTACCGGAAACGGTTTCCACCGAGCGGCGCAATTCACCGACGGTCTGGCGGATTTCTGCATTGTTGTCAGTCACCAGGCTATCCGCGTTTTCCAGTAATGCATCCAGTTTTTCGTAAATGCCATCAAAGCTTTGGGTAAGCCTGACCATATTCACACTGGCTTCATCGGCATTACGAAATGCATTGTTGAGATGGCCACGATTGGCATCATTCAGAATATTTTCCAGCAGCTCGGCACTGTGATCGAGTTTTTTAATTACCCGTGACGCATCGGCTGTCAGCATTGGAATGGACTGATCCAGTTCTGTCGCAATGGAATTTACCAGCGCCATCATGTCCGTTGCCTCCCGGCTCGGAATAATGGATCGCGGCACCAGTTTTACCGGTGACTCGCCCTCGCTGATTTCAATCTGCCGGTCGGCAATCACACCAGGCATGACAATCTGTGCAACACTGTCATCGGGAATCTGCCAGTCACCGCGAATTTGCAGATGCAACTTGTAGCGGGTACGACTGTTTTCAGTTACCGGCTCAATTTCACCAAGATGCCCTATCGGAAATCCGCCATAGGTCACAGCCGTGCCACGCTTTATTCCGGTAATCCTGTCAAACACAACATAATAATCTTCTGCACCCGCCTGCTGTCCGGTAACGCGATAAAACATGGCGAACAGCACCAGAAACATGGCCAGTACAAAAACGCCAACTGCAAAGTAATTGATATGATCTTTTTTCATAGGATTTTTTATTTACCCGTCAGTCTCTTCATGTATTCATCCACATCAACCGTATCCTGCCGTGGCTTGCGGTTCAGAAGATTGTGAATACGTTCTATATCACTGTTACGAACCTCATCAATAGTTCCGCAGATCAGTATTTCACCACGATCCAGAACCGTTATACGGTCCGCAATCTTGAATGCGCTTTCCAGCTCATGCGTCACCACGACAATCGTCATGTTCATGGCGGAACTCATTTTAAGTTTCATGTCTTCCAGTTCGGCTGAAACAAATGGTTCCAGTCCGGCCGATGGATCGTCAAATTAAAGCAGTTTCGGATCCATGATAATGGCACGCGCCAGTGCTGCCCGCTTCACCATGCCGCCGGATAATTGTGACGGCATCAGGTCTTCAAAACCCGCCATGTTTACCACTTCCAGTTTCATGCGTGCCATGATACGCATGGTGTTTTCATCCAGATGCGTATGTTCGCGCAACGGCAACTGAATATTTTCTCCCACTGTCATTGAGCCAAACAGGGCGCCACCCTGAAATGACACACCCATGTTCTTGCGCATATCATGAAGTTCACTGGTTGACATGGCGGTAATGTCCTTGCCCAGTAACCGTATATGGCCCGATGCCGGCGTATTCAGTCCAAGCAAAAAACGCAGCAATGTACTCTTGCCGGAACCGCTGCCGCCCATGATGACCATGATTTCGCCTTTTCTGACAGAAAAATTTATATCCTTCAGAATATGGCGATCACCATACCAGGCGTTGAGATTCTCAATCTGAATAACATCATTCTGTGAAAATGTGTGCGTCATTTCAGCGCGTCATGAAAAATGTGAATATCATGTCGGCAATCACAATAAAACTCACCGACATCACCACCGATCGCGTTGTTGCACGACCGACACCTTCTGCGCCGCCTTTCACCTGAAATCCGTTACTGACACCGACCAGCGCAATAATGACAGCAAATACAGCACTTTTAATCATGCCCTGTGCAATATCCCAGGCACGAATCGCATCAAAACTTCGTTCCATATAAGTCAGGACAGTGATATTCAGTTCCATTGAGCTGTACACGCCACCACCAAAAATACCCGCGATTTCTCCCAGAATAGTGAGTGCCGGAACCACAACAAGCATGGCAATCAGTATCGGTGCCACAAGGTAGCGCACCGGATCAATGCCGATTGCACGCAAGGCATCAATTTCCTGCGATTCCATCATGGTGCCGATACGCGCTGTAATGGCAGAACCGGATCGACCGGCCACAACAATGCCAACAATGAGTGCAGCAAATTCGCGGGTAACAGAAACAGCTATGCCCATAATCACCTGCCCCTGGGCACCGTAAGGCTTGAGCGTTTCAATTCCCTGAATGGCGAGCATCATGCCGACAGCCATGCACAAGATGGCAACAATCGGTACCGCTTTCACACCGATCTGCATGGCTTCCTGAAACACATGCGCAATGCGCACCGGCTGATGGCGCAACTTGCCAAAGAAAATCCAGCGCAAGGATTCGAGCAGCAAAACAAAAACATAACCCAGCTCGGCAATGGCCGCCAGAAATGTTGTGCCGAGTTGTGTGGCAATTTGTTTCATTTATGATTTATTGCATCGTCAAGACTGTCAAATATCGGAAACACCTTATCCAGCCGCGCCAGTTGCAGCACCTGCATGGCCGCACGGCTCACACCGACCAGGGCGAATGTCTGCTTTTGCTGGCGCGCCACCTGAAAACCTTCCACCAGACTGGCAACACCGGAGCTGTCGATGTATTCAACCTGCGATAAATCCACCAGCAGATTTTTATTCTGCTTCAGGCATTTCAGAATCTGCTGCCGTGCATCGGGTGAAAAATTCAGATCCACCTCGCCCGTAAGCGAAATGATCATGTAGCCGCTTTTTTCTGTTACCGGATATTTCATTGGTTAGGCTTAAAGGTTAAATGTTAAAGGTTAATACGCTGCAAAAAGTAAGAAGTTGCAACTTGCTACTTAATACCCCATCTATTCCTGCGATTTTTTTTCATCACCGCACACCATCACACACTGCCTGACAACACCAATGCGTTTACGCATCTGCAACATATTGCCAGCACCATCCGTCCCATCCAGATATTGCACACTGTCCATCATTTTATGAATCAGATGCACACCCAGTCCACCGGGACGAATATCATCCAGGTCACGTGACTTGATATTCTGTTTGTCCACTTTTTCTGCAAAATCATGTATGCGGATCACCAGATCATCACCATCCTGCCAGAATTCAAGAATCACCTCGCCGTCTTCCCTGGCGCCGTATGCATGCTGAATCACGTTCATGCAAGCCTCATTAATCGCCATCACCATGCAATCGATATTCTCGACTGAACAACCCATGCGCTGCGCCAGCGTACGCACTGCATCACGCACCGGCTTCAGCTTGTCGGCTCTGGATAAAAAATGAATACGTTCCAGTATCTGCATAAATTATTTCTGTAACAGTAAAATGGTTACATCATCTCGCAGTGGTGACTGATCATCATGCCGGATGCGTTTTACAATATTTGCAATACGTTGCTGCGGTGTCATCTGTTCCGGCATGGTGGCAATGGCTTTGAACAGGCCGCTCAGCCCCAGCGTCTGGCCGTTTTCAGTGTAGCCTTCCGTTACACCATCGGAAAACATATAGAGGCTATTGTCGCCCAGACTCAGGCTGATTTCAGGGAATTTCGAATCTTCCAGCACGCCCAGTGGCGGCGCCGCCGCTTCGATTTCACGCGCCAGCCCGTGCGGTGAAAACAGCAGGGCCGGCGGGTTGCCCGCATTCACCAGTTTCAGCAATCCGGTTTCCGGATCATAAATACCGGCAATCATGGTAACAAACATGCCGTGAATGGAGGTTTCACACAACTCGATATTAATTTGCGCCAGCAATTCACCGGGATGATCTATGCGTTTGCCCAAACAACGAAACAGGCTGCTGGTTTTGGCCATGAGCAGGGCTGCATTCACACCCTTGCCCGATACATCACCCAGGTTGAAATAAATGCGACCATCCGGCAGC
The DNA here is from genome assembly GCA_030836935.1 of Pseudomonadota bacterium. GTDB lineage: Bacteria > Pseudomonadota > Gammaproteobacteria > SZUA-229 > SZUA-229 > JACPVK01. The sequence goes on from JAUPMA010000039.1 coordinate 6,607, forward strand.
GTAAAATAATCATAAAAATCGCCGGACAAATCACGCGCTGAGATATTGATGCCGGTCAGCGGAAAACCGGCACCCATGTCCTGCGGCAACAGGCTGCGCTGGATTTCCCGCGCCAGCCCCAGTTCCTTGTTCAGTTCCGCCGCCAGCCGGTCTCGTTCATCCAGTGCCTGTTCCAGCCGCAAGGTCAGTTCCTGAAAATTCAGATTGTCTTCGGACAGTTTGATATTGGCTTCAAGCAATACCTGTGAAAACTTGGTGTGTTCCTTCACCGGAATACCCAATACAGATGCGGTCAGTGTAATTTCATCCGGAATGGCTGCCAGCAGTTCTTCCGTGCGAAACCGTTCCATCTCGAATGTTTCTGCAAGAATTTGCCGGCAGCGATTGATGACAAAATTTTTATCGACGGCCACATATACCGCTGCCATCCAGTCAGCGCAATGCAATACTTTGCACAGTTGTTTATCCAGCTCGGGTGCATCATATTTTTCGCAACGATGATGAGCCAGCACCGGTTTGGCCATCACGTCATGCAGATTCCATTGCTGGCAAAACAATTCCATGGCCTGATCATGATTCATGTTGAAAATGTTCCGCTCCATGCTGTAACGCGCATCCGGTTCACGCTTGCGAAATTCCGTCCACAACATGCCCTTGTTCGGGCTCAGCAGGAACAGCAGCAAAAATCCGACGTCCTGCAAAAAACCGGCGGTAAAACACAGACTGGCATCCAGGCCAATCAGTTCGCCAATCATGCGCGCACTCACGGCACGGCGCAGCGAATCCACCCAGAAGGCTTCCTGATCAACACCGCGAATGCGGATATTGCTGAAACTGCGATGCACCACCAGGCACAACATCAACCGGCAAACACGTTCAAAGCCGGCAAGGTGTATGGCTTCCTCAATGGATGCAACTTTGGTTGTCAGATTGAAATGATCGGAATTGAATACCGCCAGCATGCGTGCAATAAAATCAGGGTACTGTTTTTGCAACGCTTCCAGCGCCGGGCGATCCAGTATGTTATGGGCATGCAACTGCAAAAAACCGCGCGCGAGATCGGGGATATCCGGGATATTGCTGGCGTGGATGCGGTCATCGAGATTAATGTAAGACATATAGGATTTTAAATTATGGGTAAAGCCAATTGCGGCCAGCAACAGCCCTGAGTATAGTCAGCCGCCTTTAAATTAACGCGAATGTCACACAGCGACTCCAACCTGCCCTCTCCCAACGGGGGAGAAGGGAACCATCATCAGAGCCGATGGTGAGTGAGGGACGAGGCCTGATACATTCATCATTTGGAACGCTGCGCGCAGCATACCTGTCAGGAGCCACGGATTTGTTCAGCACTTTAATTAACATGTTCGCACTCATCGGCCTGGGCCTGCTCTGGTCGTGGTTCAACCCGTCGCGCATGGATGTCACCACCATTCGCAAGACGCTCGCCGATACGGTGTATTTTATTTTTCTGCCCGCACTGGTAATGAAAGTACTGTGGCAGGCCGACCTCAGCCTGGACTCGGTCAAAATCGCAGCCACGGCCGTTGTATGCGTAATCAGCGCCCTGCTGCTCAGCCTGGTTATCTGCCGCTACTGCAAAACGCAAAAACAGGTAACCGGCGCCGTAGTGCTGGCCGCCGCCTTTCCCAATGCTACCTACCTCGGCTACCCGGTATTAACCAATGCACTCGGGCCCTGGGCAGGCGCAGTCGCCATCCAGTTTGATCTTTTTGCCTGCACACCGTTGTTATTAACCGTCGGCATTTTGCTGGCGGCTCACCATGGCAACACCGGAGAAAAACCACACCCGCTGTTATTGCTGCTGAAAGTGCCACCATTATGGGCCGCACTCATCGCCACCAGCCTGAATTTGCTGGGCATAAAACCGGTGGGGCAATTGATTGATCTGTTCGCCATCATGGGCTTGGCCGTGGTTCCCATCATGCTGTTTGTTATCGGCCTGGCGCTGAAACAGGGATTTACTGAAACCCGCCACATGAAAACCGTCATACCGGTCATTGGTATTCAAATGTTTTTCATGCCGGCTGTCGCTTTGGGTTGTGCAATATTATTGAAAATGCCGGTGGATTTGCGTCACGCCGTGGTGCTGGAAGGTGCCATGCCGAGCATGGCGCTGGGCATCGTATTGTGTGACCGTTACGGGTTGAACACCGGCATCTATGCTGCGGCAGTAACGGCTACAACATTATTGAGTTTGTTTACGCTGCCGATGTGGCATGGGTGGCTGGGCTAGAACTGTTTGATAATTTTTACTGCCCGATTGCGCAGATAAGTTTTGTTTTGCGGACAAATAAAGTTATTTGGTTTTTTTGCGTGTTTTTCTGCTGACAACTTCACTACGTCTTTGTATAAAACAACTTGTGAGTTCGCGTCACGCTGAACAGATATGACAAAAACCAATCACAAGCCGACGCTCGACTAAATTATTTTTACGGTAGGCATGTATTAATAACGGACATTTATATTTTCTAGCATTAATACCAAGAACAATAAAAAGCAGACATATTTATTCAAAGGCCGATTAAGACGGTACAAGTCACATAAACCCCGGGCAATAAAGCAAATTTATAAGCGACCAAATCGAGACTAAACACCCCGCCAGCATCGTCATCCTATTCAGGCCATCATAATTTTTTTAAAGTCCACTTTCTGAAATTTTGTAATGTCACTTTTTTGGTGGAGTCTGAGAGTCAGTAGGCAATCGTTTGGAAACACGCCCAACGCCATAAACCTCAGGTGTCGGCTTTGTAACAACAATTTTGGTTTTTGGAGGCTGTTGTTCCGGGTCGGGTGTCACGATAGATAAGAGCGGACCATCGGACGGTTGCAACAGGCTGTGTGCCGCTTTCTCCAGTGTGGTCATGCGCAGATAACTTGCAACAGGAGAGTTTTGAATTAAACAAACCCGTTGCTGAATATCCGCTGCTACCAACAAACAATTCTTTGCAAACAGTCGCACTAACTCAGCTTGCGCGATCAGTCCTTTGTTGGTGTCACCTTGCCAGTTGGGTGATGCGATAACCGTATCTATATCCTCACGCCATTGTTGCAATGTCTGTTCCTGTGCTTGCAACAACTCACGCAAGAGCGTGGCATCGCCTTTATTTGCCAAAGGCTGCATTTTAAACTCAGCGCCATTCCAGCTCACGCGCAGTGATTTCTGGTTAGACGTTTGTGCGTTTTGTTGGATAACATCCGTGGGCATTTCTAAACGATGGTATCCCGTTGCATAAATACGCAGGATTGGCGCTTTACCCGGTGCGAGTATCATGCCTTCGGGTAATTCGGTTTGTTCAGCCGGTAACGTAAAATGGCCATCCCGATCACAATGCACTTGTTTTATTGCAAACAGTAATGGCAATGTCGGCGGGCTAGCTGATTTTGCATTCTGATTTTGCAAAAACCATAAGACACTCACCACGGCTCCTGGCAAGGGATTGGCGTTTTGTTCGCTTACAACCTTACCCGTCAGTTCGGGTGTAAACATTGTTTGACCAGCATCAACAGTCCGTATCACCAATACATTCAGTGCCAATATGCCAGCAAGAAACCGTGCGCAATATCCAGAATAAAATGTATCTCTCAAAGAATGATTATTCATTACCATCCAGTTATATCCACAGGTGAAATGGTGGAGCCCTCTTCCATCTGAGTATACTTATCTATACTCGGTTGACTATTATCTCCACCATCATTTGTACAGACATGAGGTTGCTGGGTGTAACTAGATCGAACCTTCGAAAACGCAGATGTTGAGGAAGTGGTGGCTGTAAACTGCTCTTGCCATCCCACTATCGTTACACCATCCATGTTGCACCACGCATTTTTTGTCATATTTCCGGGCAACATAAGGAGCTCTACATCATTTGTCAGTGGTAGCGAAGTACCAATATCCGTCAAGAATGCAACGCTGCCATAGCTACCTACCGGCTTATTCAAGAATGCAACAGAAACTGGGTTCACATTAGCGCTCTCATTAATCAAGTAAGCTACGGATGTAACATCCGGTTCTGAATAGGGATAAGGATCGGGAGGATTCCAAGGAGGCACAAGGTTGAAATTTCCATTGGATGTATAGTAGTCAGTGAAGTTGGCTACCATTGTAAATGTAGGCTCTGATATATCCTTGGTAGTCACCACCACCACATCCGTTTCATTACCCAACCGGCCTTTGTACACCGCCTGCAAATACACATCGGTTGCATTAATCGGCAGTTCATTGGGAAA
>JAUPMA010000040.1 GCA_030836935.1 Pseudomonadota bacterium
AAAAACATGCCGAGCGTTTCGGTACCGAAATTATTTTTGATCACATTCATAAAACCGAACTCAAGCAGAAGCCGTTCAAACTGATTGGCGATTCCGGTGAATACACCTGCGATGCGCTGATTATTGCCACCGGCGCCAGCGCCAGATATCTGGGCATTCCTTCCGAGGAAAAATTCAAGGGCAAGGGTGTTTCTGCCTGCGCCACCTGCGACGGTTTTTTTTATCGCGGCCAGAAAGTGGTTGTGGTGGGCGGCGGCAACTCGGCAGTTGAGGAAGCCCTGTATCTGGCCAACATTGCCAGCCATGTTACCGTGGTGCATCGCCGTGACAGTTTCCGCTCCGAAAGAATTCTGGCTGACCGTTTGAAGGAACGCGCTGTCAACGGCAATGTCACCATCGAGTGGTTCAGTGAAGTGGATGAAGTGCTGGGCGACAAAAACGGCGTTACCGGCCTGCGCATCAAAAATGTAAATGATGGCCGTACCAAAAATATTGATGTTACCGGCGTGTTCATTGCCATTGGTCATGCACCCAACACCGGCATATTTGAAGGCCAGCTCGACATGCACAATGGTTATCTCAAGGTAAAAACCGGTTCCGATGGCGGCGCCACGGCTACCAGCATTCCGGGCATTTTTGCAGCGGGGGATGTCTGTGATCATGTTTATCGCCAGGCCATCACCTCGGCCGGCACCGGCTGCATGGCGGCGCTGGATGCGGACAAATATCTCGATGCACTGGATGCAAAAAACAGACATTAACAACTCATTGAAAAACCGGTGGCTGTTTCAATAACCGGCCTTGTTGAAACAGCCGCTTCCCGGCCTGCCCGGATACCCCCACACGCAACCACACCCGTCATCACACTGCCCAGCCGGTGAAACCCGTTGCAGCTGCTAGAATCAGCTGACAATGCGGAATCCCGAGAAGGGTTATGGTTATGATGAAACAAACATCGAAACTGTGTGCATACCTGATATTCCTGCTCCCGTTTGCCTCCGCCACGGCTGCTGATATCGAAAAAGTCATGCCAAACGGCCTGATCGCCAATGCTGATTATTTTCAGGGCGATGCAGACAAACCAGCCATATTGTTGCTGCATGGCTTTCTGACAGTACATCACTTCAACCTCATCAAAAATATCAGCACGGAACTGGCTGACAATCACTATTCAGTGCTGGCACCCACACTGACACTGGGGATAAGCCGGCGCAAAACCACGCTCGATTGCGATGCCCTGCATCTGCACAGCATGGAAAGTGACCTGAAGGAAATTGACTGGTGGGTGAAATGGCTCATCGAAGAAGGCCACAAGGAAATCATTCTCATTGGACATTCCAGTGGCGCCATACAGCTTACCGACTATGCCAGCAAACAAAAGTACAAGGAAATCAAAAAACTTGTAGCGCTCAGCATGATTCCACTGGCCGATAAAAATAACAGTCACTTTCTGGCGGCCAGCAAAAAGGCGGCAAAGCTGCTGCAGAGCAAGGACAATTCCATACAGAACTTCACACTGGCTTATTGCATAGACAATTATTCAGCACCTGCCAGTGAATACATGTCTTACGCCGTGCAGGACTTCCGGCGCATTTTGCAGACACTGCACTCTGTACAAACAAAAACAACAGTAATCATGGGCGGCAATGACATACCGGTTTATCCCAACTGGCTCAAAGACATTAAAGATGCTGGCGCCCGTGTGAAGGTAATCGATGGAGCTGATCATTTTTTTGGATCAGGCACTGAATTTGAATTGTATGACGACATCATGCAGGCAATAGCCGACAGGAATTACTAACCCTGATTCCATACTCATGAAAAAACTACAGTCAAAATTTCATTTCAAGCACTATATCTACATTTTCCTGGCTGTAGCCATCATCATATTTGTTTTCTCCGGCTTATTTGTTTACAACAAAATCCATCGCCTCAGCGAGGAATTCATAAAAACCTCGGGCAATGAAGCCATTGTTGAAGTGAGCCGGTTCATACAGGACACGATCAAACAGGTTGACAATTTCGGCAAGGATTTCATCACATGGGATGAAGTACACCAGCAATTGTCCTATCCGGCCTATTATGGTTACTGGAAGGAACAACGGGCGAACCGGCGGAAAATGCCTGACTATATTGATGATATTGATCTGTACAATACAAACATGGAAATACTCGGTAACAGCGGTGATAACCAGACAAAGGCAAGACTGATTTATATCAATAACCACTATGCAATCAATAACAACCGATTGTATTACTTTGCCATATTTCCAATAGTTTCCAGACTGGACGCAACAACCAGCGGCTACCTGCTCGTCAAGACAGATATCCTCAAGGCGATTAATGAATCCGGAAGATTGCTGATAACCGACATTTCCAGCATCCGGATAATGGGTTATGAAGACCAGTTCATTCCTGATAATGAAATAATGAATCGCCTGCAATTTGTAACCAGAAAGAACCCGCTGTTCGATGAGCTTCTAAAAACAACCACATCCATATTCGTTTACGGCTGGATGATCATCGTGTTATTCATATTTGCCTTTTATTATTTTATAAAAACACTTATCAATACTCCATTAACCAGGCTTACGGCCTATGTCGAAAGACTGAAATTCGGCATACCTGAAGGTGCCAGCAATCTGACATGCCGGGTTTATGAGTTCAACAATCTCAAACAATCCATTGATAACTATCAGCATGAACTGGTACGCATAAATTCCAATCTCGACATGAAGAATGACGAATTATGGGAGCTTGCCCATCACGATCCTCTTACTGGCGCCGCCAACAGACGCGCCTACGAGGAAGACTGGAAAAGCCATATCGCGATTGCTTACAACAAACGGCTGGATTTCTCATACATGCTGATTGACTGCGATCATTTCAAGGCAATCAACGATACCTACGGCCATGATACAGGCGACAAACTGATAACAACACTGGTTAATATCCTGCATAAAAGCCTGCGCACCGGAGACAAGCTTTACCGCATTGGTGGCGATGAATTCGTTACCATTCTCTGGGACACCGATGCCAATACCGCCGACAAGATTGCAGAACGCTGCCAGATAAATATCCGGAATAACTCCTTTCTTTCACTGGGAATAAATGAACCTGTCAGCATCAGCATCGGCATTGCTACCCATACAGCCCATTCATCAATCAGCATGGAAGCACTGCCCCGCCAGGCTGACATAGCCATGTATCACGCAAAAAAATCCGGATCACGCAACATCATTCATTACCACAACAGCCTGGAAACCGACCTCGCCCCGCTGGTGTCAAACAGAATCATCGATGCCGTTATCAGGGCCGCCAATACAGCTGAAGGCATTACGATTCATTATCAACCTGTAATCAATACGCAGACACTCGAAATCGAATATTACGAGGCTTTATTGCGCATCATGGATAACCAGGGACTTATCAGTGCGGGTGAAATATTTCCGGTTGCCGAAAAACTTTCACTCGAAGCTGAACTGGATTTGTCTGTACTGACAAAAATAAAGCATGACCTGCACAACAGGCTATTGCCGGAAAAAACAGGTGTGTCCATTAATTTTTCTGCCGCACTGTTTTCATTGCCTGATCTGACCGAACGTCTGCAACCTTTTGCGCAATATCTTTCAAAATATGCCATTGTATTTGAAGTAACCGAGAAAACACTGATTACTGATATCAAAATGGTATCGCTGAAGTTAACTGAACTCAGACAGCAGGGATTCCAGATTGCACTGGATGACTTTGGCAGTGGCTACTCATCCATTCGCTATCTCGCCAACATGCCAATTGATATTGTGAAGTTTGACATCAGCATGACTCGCCAGCTGGTTACAGAGGACAAATCACGTTCCATTATTTCTGGCACAGCCGCCGTCATACTTAATTCTGGATTCAAACTGGTTGCTGAGGGTATTGAAAATTCTGAGCTCCAGGAACTGGTAATAAAAATGGGCGCGACACACATGCAGGGTTATGCATTGGGAAAACCTGCAACACTTGAAGCAATTTGCAAAAAATGAATGACTGATTACAGAAGCAAATTGTTATTGATAAAATCAAATCACGCAGATACAAGGAAAAACTTCTTTCTATTGCCGTTTTATTTGCGTTAAGCCTTTTCTTTCTGGTGAAATATCCGGGTTAACCAGATGGCACTGTATCCGGCAGTTTGTGTACACTTCACTTCATGCTGCAACTTCACTGGCTTGATCCTGACCCCAGCTCACCCTTTCCGCCACTGGAACAGGCGCTCACCGATCCCAACGGCCTGCTTGCTGCGGGTGGTGATCTGACACCACAGCGACTTCTCAATGCCTATACGCATGGCGTATTCCCCTGGTATAACCCAGGTGAGCCGATATTATGGTGGTCACCTGATCCGCGCTGCGTTCTCTATCCGCAACAACTGAAAATCTCGCGCAGCCTGCGCAAAACCCTCAATAAACATCCATTTGAAATCCGCTTTGACACCGCATTTGGCGAGGTGATGCAGGCCTGTGCGCAACCCCGCGCAAAACAGGCCGGCACCTGGATTACCAGGGAAATGCTCAAGGCCTATGTGAACATGCATGACCTGGGATTTGGCCACAGCGTTGAATGCTGGCAAGACAACCGGCTGGTCGGTGGCCTGTATGGGCTGGCCATAGGCCGGGTATTTTTTGGTGAATCCATGTTCAGCCGCGTGCCGGATGCATCCAAGGTGGCGCTGGTGTATCTGTGCCGATGGCTGATCAGAGAAGGCTATGAGCTGATTGATTCACAGGTGCACACGCCACACCTGGAGAGCATGGGGGCACAATTGATTCCTCGTGCCGACTATGCGGAACTGATTAAAAACCTGACCCGCATCGGCCCGCAACCCGGCAAGTGGCCGACACCTGTGAACGTGGATTCGGTATAATCTGCCAAATTTTTTTCTGGACTGGCCATGAACTTTATCGAAACCCGCGGCAACGACAGCACGCATCCGCTCACCGTTACTTTCTCGCACGCCATACTCAATCCCATTGCTTCATTTGGTGGCCTGTACACACCGGAGCGTTTGCCGGATCTGGGCAAGGATTTTTTGCAACGTCATCTCAACTCCAGTTACAAAACCCTTGCGCGTGATGTACTCACGGCGTTTGCGATTGATATTGATGCAAACGTGATGAATGAAGCCTTGAGTCTGTATGATCAGTTCGACAACCCATCCAATCCGGTTCCGGTGGTGAAGGTATTGGATGATCTGTATGTCAGCGAGCTGTATCACGGCCCGACGCGCGCGTTCAAGGATATGGCCTTACAACCGTTTGGTATTGTGCTGTCATCGCTGGCGCAACAACGCAATGAAAATTATCTGATCCTGGTGGCCACCAGTGGCGACACCGGCCCGGCGGCGCTGGAAACATTCAAAAACAAGAAAAATGTGCGCGTTGCCTGCATGTATCCCGATGGTGGCACTTCGGATGTACAACGTTTGCAGATGGTGACGGAAGATGCCACCAATCTGAAAGTCATCGGCATTCACGGCGATTTCGATGATGCACAAAGCGCATTAAAAGGCTTACTCGGTTCTGACACTTTCAAACAGAAACTGAAACAGAAAAACATTCATTTGTCAGCCGCCAACTCGGTCAATTTTGGCCGCATTATTTTCCAGATTATTTACCACATTCACTCCTATCTGGAACTGGTTCGGCAAAAAGCCATCACCCTCGGCGACAAAGTTTATCTCAACGTACCCAGCGGCAATTTCGGCAATGCCCTCGGCGGTTATTACGCCATGAAAATGGGGCTGCCGGTTGAGAAAATTCTCATCGCCTCCAACAAGAACAATATTCTGACCAAACTGATCAACACCGGCGTCTACGACTTGCGTAATCAGAGCGTGATCGCCACCACGTCACCCGCCATGGATATTCTGATTTCATCCAACATCGAACGCATTTTGTTTGACATGTTCGGCGCCGAACGCACCAAAGACCTGATGCAACAGCTGGAAAAAAATCGCCATTACCAGCTCAGCAAAGCCGAACTGGAAAAAATCCAGGCAACGTTTGCAGCCGATTATTGCGAAAACGATGAAGGCAAGGCCTATATCAAACGCGCCTTCGGCAAAGGCTATTTGATGGACCCGCATACCGCCACCTGTTTCAAGACTTACGAAACCTGCTGCAAGAAACCTCTGAAGACAATCGTTTATTCCACGGCGGAATGGACCAAGTTTTCACCGGTGATTGCCAATGCCCTGACCGGCGAAGTGGATGCGAAAGACATTGATGCACTCAAAGCCATCGCCAAAACCGCCGGCATAAAAATCCCGGCCATCATCAGTGATTTGTTCAGCAAGGAAATTACGCAGAAAACGGTGATAGACAAACAGGACATCGAGAAAGAAATTCTCGCGTTTTTATGAAACAAGTTGCAAGTGGCAGGTAGCAAGTAGCAAGGAAAAGCTTTTACTTGCACCTTGCTACCTGCCACTTGCTACTTGATTAACCCAGATGCTCCATACAAATGCGCGTGACTTTGCCTTCAATCACTGAAAGCTTTTCGACTGCCGCAATCGTCGCATTCATATTTCTTTCCAGCACTTTTACAGAATTTCATTATTCCTTTGTGTGCCCAATCATGAATATTGCGCCCCTTTAAATATTCAAGCCCAACGCAATAACAGCACCTACACCAAGCCCATAAGGTATGTGCGAAAGTGTGCTGGCAAGCAAGGCATTGGAACCGGTTGGCCCACGCCGACCAAAAAATCCCCAGCCGAACGAAGGCAGCAGAATGAACCAGGGCAGCAATGATGTCGCCAATCCAAACAATATTCCACCAAGTAAATGATTGTCGGGCAGTGTCAGTCCGGTTATTTGAAAAAACAGTGGATACATCATGGCAACAACGCCACCACCAATCAGGAAATGAAATGCCCAGCCGGCTTTTATTTCATTGGCGAACGATCTGGTTTCGAGAATATCGGAATGAAAAAATTTTCCGTGTAATAAACCCAAAAACCAGCGACCAACCAGGGCAACATTAACACCACTGGTTATGCCGACTTTTGCTGCATAGGTTTCAGTAATATCCATAAGAACTGCACCAGCCAAACCACCGAGAAAAGCCCATATTAATATTTCCATATTCTGCCTTTAGGTTTTGATGTTAACGGGTTTACCGAATGCGTTTGATGATATAGCCATTTTCAATTTTCTCGAAACCGACCCTGGGGTAATACTCCATGGCTTCCGGGGCTGATAACAGAATAAGCGCCACTTCATCACCGATTACAGCGCGCACACGGTCAATTAACCCCCGTCCAATACCGTGATGCTGAAAAGTCTTGTCCACGGCGAGATCGGACAAATAGCAACAATAACTGAAATCGGTTAACGCGCGACATACGCCAACCAGCCTGTTTTCATGCCAGGCAGAGATGACGAGATTGGCATTGGAAAACATGCGCTCAATTCGCGCCAGATCCTGCGTCGGGCGGCGAATGCCGGACGCTTCAAAAACCAACACTACTGCAGAAGCATCAAGGGGATAATTATGACGATATTCAATTGCAGACATAAAACTCCTGCCAACATATGGATTGTTCATAGCACCGCGTTTAATTTGCGGCCGCCATGGCGAACCCTTCACGCTCACAAAATGCCAGAGTTTTGTTAAATTGCGGCAGAGGAGGCGTGGTCACTTCCAGGCGATCCTGATGCTTTTGAACAGGTAGGGTGCGTCCCTTGTGGGTGCCCAAAACAAGAAAGGGCAACCACAAGGGTTGCCCCTACATTTAACCCAAATGTTCCATACGAATGCGCGTCACCTTGCCTTCAATGACTGAAAGTTTTTCCACCGCCGCAATCGCCGCATTCATATTCTTTTCCAGCACTTTTGAAGTGAGCAATATCAATTGCACGCGCGTCTGGCCTTCCTGTGGTTCTTTCTGAATTACCGCTTCGATACTGATATTTTTATCGGCAAAAATGCGTGTCACATCCGCCAGCACGCCGGGCTTGTCTTCCGCCAGCATGCGCAAATAACAGGCAGTTTCAAATTCATCGTGTGCCAATACCGGCACATCCGACATGGCATCAGGCTGGAAACCCAGCATGGCCACACGGTGCGCGGCATCGGCATCTTTCGCGCGCGCCACATCAATCAAGTCTGCAATCACGGCTGACGCTGTCGGTTCGGCACCCGCACCGGGGCCGTAATAAAGTGTTGGCCCAACGGCATCGGATTTCACCAGCACGGCATTCATCACGCCGTTTACATTGGCGATCAAGCGGCGCTCTGGAATCAGTGTCGGATGCACGCGCATTTCAATACCGCGTTCGGTACGCCGTGCAATACCCAGATGCTTGATGCGATAACCAAGCTGCTCGGCATAGGTCACATCTTCACGCGCGATTCTGGTGATGCCTTCGGTAAAGGTTTTTTTGAATTGCAGCGGAATGCCAAATGCGATGGAGGCGAGAATGGTGAGCTTGTGCGCGGCATCAATGCCTTCCACATCAAATGTCGGATCCGCTTCGGCATAACCCAGCGCCTGCGCTTCTTTCAGCACATCATTGAAGTCGCGGCCCTTTTCACGCATTTCAGTGAGAATGAAATTACCGGTGCCGTTGATAATGCCGGCCAGCCATTGAATACGGTTGGCGGCCAGACCTTCACGAATGGCTTTGATAATCGGCACACCGCCGGCAACGGCGGCTTCGAACCCGACAATGACGCCTTTGGCCTGAGCGGCCCTGAAAATCTCATCACCATGGGTGGCGATCAGGGCTTTATTGGCGGTGACCACGTGCTTGCCGTTTTCTATGGCCTTCATTACCAGCTCACGCGCCAGGGTGTAGCCACCGATCAATTCGACTACCACATCCACTTCGGGATTATTCACCACATCCCAGGCGTTTTCGGTGAGTTTGACTCTGGCGGGATCAAGAAACTTCTGTTCGGCAATATTCAGTGAGGCCGCGTGGATAATTTGCAGGCTGCATCCGCAACGCCGGGTAATTTCTTCGGCATTTCGTTGCAGCACGGTGGCCGTGCCGCCACCAACAGTACCCAAACCCATCAAACCAATCTTTACCGGCTTCATTTTTCAATCTCCAAGGCAGCGGCTTACGCATATCAAATCGAGCCGGCAAACTACTGATGAAAGCCAAGGCTGTCAACTGTCAGGTTTTCTGTTGATATACTTTCGGCCATGAAATTTAGCGAAGACAAACCAGCCGGCAGCCATATCGTGCGCGGTTATGACATGCAGGGCATTGATATCAATGGCAGGGTTTTCCGGCAAAGCCTGGTGGTCAGCCGGCAACAGCTGGTAACAGACTGGCCGGTGCGTTCGGTTGATGAACTGAATGAAACCACCTTGGCGGTACTGCTGGCGATACAACCCGAAGTGATACTGATCGGCACGGGTTCCGCACTACGCTTTCCCCATCCGCAGGCGTATGCCAGCCTGATTAACCTTGGCGTGGGGGTGGAATTCATGGATTCGGCGGCGGCCTGCCGTACCTACAACATCCTGCTGGGCGAAGACCGCCAGGTTGTGGCCGGCATTATTTTGCAGGAGCGGGCCATGCCTGCGACAAAAATATAAAAAAGGGCGGTTGCCCGCCCTTTCTTTGATTTCAACACACTATGTTGATTAGTTAGTCGTTAAGCAACAATTCCTCTGAAAAGCCCTGGCTTTCGAGAATCTTGCGCATCTGGCGCAGCGCATCCATCTGGATCTGGCGCACACGTTCACGGGTTACACCCAGTTCGGCACCCACTTCTTCCAGCGTGGTACGTTCATGGCCATACAAACCGAAACGGCGCACCACAACCTGACGCTGTTTTTCTTCCAGCTGGTTGAGCCACATTTCCAGATTGGCCATCACATCCTCATCCTGCAACAGATTGGATGGCTCGGGATTGTTGTAATCGGGAATGATTTCCAGCAGCGGACGATCATTGTCCTTGCCTACCGGCACATCAACGGAAGTCACGCGATCACGCAGACCCAGCATTCTTTCCACATTCTCAACCGGACGATCAACCAGCGCGGCAATTTCTTCCGGTGTTGGTTCATGTTCCATGGTCTGTTCGAGCTTGCGGGCGGCGCGCAGGTAAACATTCAGTTCCTTGATAACGTGAATAGGCAAACGGATGGTGCGCGTCTGGTTCATCAGTGCACGTTCAACGGTCTGGCGAATCCACCAGGTAGCGTAAGTTGAAAAACGGAAACCTTTTTCAGGATCGAATTTTTCAACAGCGCGAATCAGGCCAAGATTGCCTTCTTCAATCAGATCCAGCAGCGCCAGACCACGGTTCATGTAACGGCGTGCAATTTTTACCACCAGGCGCAAATTGCACTCGATCATTTTCTTGCGGGCATATTCCACACCCTTGCGTGACAGGCGGGAGTAGTA
>JAUPMA010000005.1 GCA_030836935.1 Pseudomonadota bacterium
TATCCGGTACGCAGCGCAGGCTGATGCCATAGCTTTCGGGGTTGCTGATAATGCGTTTCAGGGCCAGCAGCTTGGGCACATAGGCACGGGTTTCAGCGGGCAGATCAAGGTTCCAGAAATCGGTGGGTTTGTGTTTCATTTTGTTGCGTGCAATGGCGCGGCGCACATTGCCGGAGCCGGCATTGTAGGCGGCCAGGGCGTGCGACCAGTCACCCTTGAAGTCGCGATCCAGGCTGTCGAGATACTTGAGAGCCGATTTGGTTGAGGCATAAACATCACGCCGGCCGTCGTACCACCAGTTTTGTTTCAGGCCATAGAGCTTGCCGGTGGAGGGTATGAACTGCCAGATTCCGGCGGCGCGGCCATGAGAATAGGCAAAGGGCTGGAATGCGCTTTCAACGATGGGTAGCAACGCCAGTTCGGCCGGCATGTTGCGGGCTTCCAGTTCATTGAGAATGTAATGCATGAAGGGTTCGGCGCGGTCGATGACGCGGGCCAGGTAATCGGCGTGGCTGACATACCAGTCGAGTTCGGCCAGCAGGCGCGGGTGGTCGGGTGCGTCATCCATTTGCATGCCGGCGCGCAGACGATCCCAGGCGTTGGGGTAAATACGGGGATAATCCTGATGATTGATAACGAATTCATCCGTATTTTCAGTGGCTGTGGTGATGTCTTCAGAAACGCTGGCCACAACGAAAGTCTGTTCCTCATCGGGCGCTGCACCAGGGGCATCGGCTGCGGCCTGATAACTGGTGGCGCAACCGGAGAGCAGCGCACTGGCGAGCATGCCGCAAAATAGCCAGAAAGCCGGGTGTGATTTCTTTTTTGAAGTTTTGTAAATCAAGGTCTTGGCAACTTTTTCTAAAATTATTGTTAGCAGGCGTTTACAATGTCGCTGAGTGTAAATCAAAGCCCCCGTGTTTGCATAACGAATATCACGCAGGACATCAGGTAACAGAACGCATGAATGCAGTAAAACAACAAGTTGAAAAACAGCCGGTCGAGATGTTTACCGATGGTGCCTGCCGGGGCAATCCCGGGCCGGGCGGCTGGGGTGTGTTGTTGCGCTATGGTGATCATGAAAAGGAATTGTTTGGCGGTGAACCCCAAACCACCAACAACCGCATGGAACTGATGGCGGCCATCAGCGGGCTGGAATCACTGACCCGCGCCTGCCGGGTGCAAATTTATACCGACTCAAAATATGTGATGCAGGGCATTACCGAATGGATGGACAACTGGAAAGCCAGGGGCTGGAAAACCGCAAGCCGGCAGCCGGTGAAAAATGTTGATTTGTGGCAACGTCTGGATGCCGCGCGCGCAAACCACGAAGTGCAATGGCACTGGGTAAAGGGGCACAACGGCCATGCGGAAAATGAACGTGCGGATGTGCTGGCGAATCGCGGGATTGATGAGCTGGTGTAATGAAACCGGGAAAATCACATTGATTTGTAGATGCGCGTTACGCCGGGCATCCTGCCCTTCGCCCTTCGGGCCAACTTCGCTGTTCAAAATCGCTCCAGGCGATTTTGTCAGGCGCACCTACAATACAGCGTTACTTGAGTTTGTTGCGCACCCTCATCAGCTTTTCCCGCACCATGGGCGCTACTTCTGAAATCACCGGGTTATTGTCTACCAGTTTCAATACCGCGATCGGATCCATGAAACCGACATTGATGCTGCCATCTTTTTCTTCGCGCAGCAGTACATTGCAGGGCAGCAGCAAACCGATGTCGGCTTCAGCTTCAATCGCCTTGTGCGCAAAGTTCGGGTTGCAGGCGCCGAGAATCTTGTAGCCGCCACGGTCTATATCCAGTTTGGCTTTCATTACTTTTTTGACATCAATTTCGGTGAGTACGCCAAAGCCTTCTTCCTGTAATGCAGCGCGAACTTTTGCTTCGGCATCGTCCATGGTGGTGTTGAGGATGACATTAAAGCCGTACATGAGAGTCTCCGGTGAGTAATTTGAGTGGGCGCATTTTATCACGCTAAATGTTAGCAAGTTGCCATACATCGTATGCGGGGGTTTCGTAGGGGTGGGCTTTCTTCATGGCGGCAATTACCGGTTTGATGAGTTCATCGGCGCATACCATTTCCACGCGGTATTCTTCCACGGTTTCGACAACACCCTGGTTGCCAATGAATGGATTGCTGTGTTGCAACGGGCGGAACTGGCCTTGCCCCAGTGTTTGCCAGGCACAGCAATCATAATTGCCGATGCGGCCGGCACCGGCTGTGAACATGGCCTGTTTGACGGACTCCAGATGCGAGGCCGGAATAAAAATACCGATTTTGTACATGCGTGCCTCCGGAATGATTTCTGGCAGAAGAATTAATTAAGGATGCTCTGTTTAATTCAGAGCATCCGCGTGGTGCATGGATGCACCACCATTTTCGATCACCTAAGTGATTGAAAATGAAGCAAAGAAAAAGTCACGTCTTTTTCTTTGCGTGCTCTGAAAATTCCAGGATGGAATTTTCAGAGTTTCCTTAATATCCTTTCATCACGATGTTGTTTGGCCTGTAATCACCATTCGCTGCGCTGTGGCAATAATCCCTGTAATTCATTTTCTGTCAGGTTTCGCCATTTTCCGATTTTAAGTTCGCCAAGCCGGATATTGATAATGCGTACACGTTGCAACCGGTTTACATCATAACCAAATACTTCGCACATGCGGCGGATCTGGCGGTTGAGTCCCTGGGTGAGAATAATGCGAAATGTATATTTGTTGAGGCGGGATACCTTGCATGGTTTGGTCCGCGTATCGAGTATGCGCACGCCGCCGGCCATGTCGGTAATGAATTCATCTGTTAGCGGTTTGTTTACGGTAACAATATATTCTTTTTCATGATTGTTTTCGGAACGCAGGATTTCGTTGACGATATCGCCATTGCTGGTCAGCAGTATCAATCCGTCAGAATCCTTGTCCAGACGGCCAATGGGAAATATGCGCTGTTCGTGGCCAATAAAATCAATAATGTTGCCCTTGATGTGACGTTCGGTGGTGCAGGTAATTCCCACGGGTTTGTTCAGACAAATGTAAACATGTTTTTGCTGGCGCGCGCTGACAAGTTTTTTGTCTACGCGCACTTCATCACCATCATTAACCGGTGTGCCAAGTTCAGCGCGTTTGCCGTTTATGGTTACGCGGCCGCTGCTGATCAGTTCATCGGCAGCGCGGCGGGAACACAGGCCGGTTTCGCTGATGAATTTGTTGAGGCGCATGCTGATCAGTGAAAAGCCAGTAATCTGTATTCGTCAGGATTACTGAATTCGAGATAACTGCCGTGTGTGTACCAGTCACCCAGAACAATGCGGGTGACAGACTGGTTGTTCACGACAAGCTGATGAATATTCGGGCGGTGTGTATGTCCGTGTATCAGCAGGCGGGTGTTGTTTTTAACAAAGGCTTGTTCAACAGCCTGTGAATTGACATCCATGATATCGACCGTCTTGTTGCGCGTTTCTTCTGTGCTTTTTTCGCGTAATGCCCTGGCCATGATAATGCGTTCAGCCAGCGGTTTGGAAAGAAAATCCTGCTGCCAGGCCGGGTTGCGCAGAAAGGCGCGCAATTTCTGGTAATCGACATCATCGGTGCAGAGTGTGTCGCCGTGCATAAGCAATACAGGCTGGTGATCAATTTGTGCAACATGCGGGTCATCAATCAAGGTGCAGCCAAGACGTTTGGCCAGCTGTTTGCCCATCAGGAAATCACGATTGCCGTGCATTAAAAAAACAGCCACGCCAAGATCACTGATTTGTCTGATTTTGTCGAAAGTACTGGCCAGACCTCGTGCTTCGTCGTCATCGCCCAGCCAGTATTCAACCAGATCACCCAGTATGTAAAGCGCTGTAGCCTGTCGCACCTGTTTATCCAGAAACCGTTCGAACAATTGAATAATGTCCGGGCGTTCCGGCGCCAGATGCAAATCGGATATGAACAGGATGCGCGACATGGTTTGTTGCGTTTATTCAGCAACACTGGCCTTGTTGATCACAACCGGTTCTACCGGCACGTCAGCATGACCGCTGCGATTACCGGTGCGGACGGCGGCAATACTGTCCACTACATCCATGCCTTCGGTGACCATGCCAAATACCGCGTAGCCCCAGCCCTGGGGTGTGGGCGATGAGTGGTTCAGAAAGGTGTTGTCTTTAAGGTTAATGAAAAACTGGGCGCTGGCAGAGTGCGGATCGGGCGTGCGTGCCATGGCAATGCTGCCACGTTTGTTACCCAGGCCGTTGTTGGCTTCATTTTTGATGTTGGCGCGTGTGGGTTTTTGCATCATGTCTGACATGAAACCGCCGCCCTGAATCATGAAGCCGGGAATAACGCGGTGAAAAATGGTGAGATCATAAAAACCGTCCTTGACGTAATCGACAAAGTTTTCACAGGTTACGGGTGCCTTGGCGGCATCCAGTTCAATGACTATATTGCCGTGGCTGGTTTCAAGACGAATGCGGGTATTGGCTGACATAATGGGATTTCCGGTGTGTTGGGTCGCAGGATTCTAGCAGTTTGATTCATGTCAGTGAATATTGATTATTAAGGAGCCGCCTTAGCCGCCTGCTGAAAAACTCAAAATAGA
>JAUPMA010000006.1 GCA_030836935.1 Pseudomonadota bacterium
TTGGATCGTAGAACGGATGGGTAAACTACCCATCCGTTCCGATTCATTCCTACCTACTCGATCCGTCTTATGACGGTTCTTGTCGGGCTATTTTTCTTACTTATAGTGGTAAGCCGGCTAGCTACCGGGACAGCACCCATCATAAATTAAAGAAGATCAATAATTTACGATTTCACGTCGCACTCAGGGGTTCATTTTGGCAATATCAGCGGCCATTTCTTCCTGGCCTTTCTGTGCCTTGAACTGCTGCCACAGGGCTTTATCGTTACCCATGCTGGTCTTGATTGCCTGTTTGGCCATGGTTTCTACACCAACAGGATCCATGCCCAGCAACACATAAAGATTGCCATTGGGGCTGGTGCGGGTCTTGAAGATCTTGGTGCCCACCAGCGTTTCGTTGGTGATCTGCTTGGTAACAGAAGTCAGCGCCTTGTCCACGGTTTCCTGATCCGCCGCGCCAGTGGTTTCAACATACTGCTTGATCATGTTCTGCACCTGCACTTTCATGCGTTGTGCCAGTTGAACGCGCGCCGATGTGGCCGCCATCTGTTTCATGAAATCGTTACCGGCTGCTGATTTGTCGGCTGAACCCACCGCCGAAACTTCAACGCCTTCAACTGGCTGGTCACAAATCCAGCCCGGCGCTTCCACACCCGGCGCATCGGGAAATACACAATCGGCTACTTCTTCTTTTTTCTCTTTACCACCGCAACCCGCCAGAATTGCAGTCATTGCTACACCCGCTACCAGATACGTTACCTTTTTCATATTGCTCTCTCCATCTGAGTTAAGTGACTTGTGGGGAGTAAACATAGCCCAGATATTCTGCCGGTGCAATGCGCATTTGCCATGCCAGACAACAGGTTTGCTATGATGATTACAAATGGATAACAAAAGGAACCAGCATGCGCCGCCTTGTCTTTATCAGTCTTGCCGTTATTTCACAACTTGCCATAGCTGGCAGCCAGTCCGAATTTGAAGCCTACCGGCAACAGCAAAATCAGGGAGCGGTTGCCGTCAAGGATGAGTTCGAAACCTACAAGCAAAAGCTGCTGGCCGCATTTGAACAATACAAAAAACAAACCGGCAAGGTGTGGGGCGACAAAAACAATATTCTGCCGCAAGCCAACAACTGGGTGAGCTTTCACGGCGATCTCGGCCACCGCAGCGTGGTGGATTTTGAACAGGGTATTATCAGCATTGAAATCGCCTTGCCGGCGCAACAAAACATTGCGGCTGATGAAGCTCGCCGGCAACTCGAAACCACCATCATCAAAACGCTTAATCAGGGCGCAGATAATCGCTCAATGATTGAGATATCGCAGCAGCCTGTTGCCGTCTCTTCCGGCCCGGCCGTTCTGAATGGACTGATTGCCGATCCGCAGGGCGAACAAATTTCAAAACAAAACTATACCGGCCTGGCCGCACAAGGCGCAGCGAACGCCACCACGGCAAGCATTCGCGGCAATGATGGCGTTGATCGCGTTGTCTATCGCACACAACTAAAAATGGTGCCCGATCACATCCGCAAACGCGCAGCAGTATTTCTGAATGACGTGAACAGTCAATCCGGCCGGCAGAACCTGCCGCCCGCCCTGGTGTTTGCGGTAATGGAAACTGAAAGTTATTTCAATCCCGTTGCCAAATCATCGGCACCGGCATTTGGCCTGATGCAACTGGTGCCCACCAGCGGCGCACGCGAAGCCTATCGTTATGTTTACAATCAGGATCGTGTGGTCAGTGACACCTATTTATACGAACCCAGAAACAACATCGAACTTGGCTCGGCTTATCTCAACCGTTTGTATTATGTGCAACTTGCAGGCATTGAAAATCCGCAATCGCGCATGTGGGCCAGCATCGCCGCCTACAACACCGGGCCCAGCAATGTACTGCGCGCCTTTGCCGGCAAATACACCAAGGCACAGCACGGCAGTTACGATAAATGGAAACAGGGTGCCTACCAGCAAATCAACCGCATGACAGCGGACGAAGTGTATAACCACATGCGCAGCAATTTACCTTACCCGGAAACACGCGAATACATCAAAAAAGTCGGTGAACGGATCGGAAAATACCAGGATACGGCAGGCTAATTTTTAGAGCGGCAAGCACAAAGGAAAAACCATGTTTCGTGTTGTCAGTCAAAAAATATCCATACTGTTTTTATTCAGCACATTGTTGCTCATTGCCTGTGGCAAAAACACCAAACCAGACAACCCGCCGGACTGGATCAGCAATCCCGGTGCAGGCGCAACCGGATCTGCCGTCACGCACGTCAAGGGCCGTTATTACCAGGAAGAACTTGCCACCAGCCGCGCCCGCGAACGCCTGGCAGCGCAATATGGTGTTGAAATCAGCAGCGTGCAAACCATTCACGAGCACGTTATCAACGATCGGGCTTATGTCACGTCCGAGAAACAGATGTTGCAGCAAATCAGCAATCAAACCGTGAAAACACACATTCGTGCAATATGGCACGACAAGGCGAAAGATGAAGTGTGGGTTTGGGTGTATCCGGTTGCTGAATAAAATCCGCTTTACGATATCACCTGAAAGACG
Source organism: Pseudomonadota bacterium (assembly GCA_030836935.1). Classification (GTDB taxonomy): domain Bacteria; phylum Pseudomonadota; class Gammaproteobacteria; order SZUA-229; family SZUA-229; genus JACPVK01. The sequence continues at coordinate 2,563 of JAUPMA010000006.1, forward strand.
TTCGTATGAACTGAATTCTTCTCATTTCCATGCTCTGCGCGGGAGCGTCTGTCCATTACGCTTTGCGCTTTCCGGCTTTTTTCTTTTTGACTAAAGTATTAGACCAGCCGTGAAAAGATCGTGTCCGACCCTATTTCTTCGCTTTTTCTGAATATAAATTCAAATAAGGCATGGCAGGATTAGGTTAATCGGCAAAAACCAATCAAAAGCTATCGTTCAACTGTTTTGTGTAGCTTTCTCATAACACCCAGAAGCCGTCTTTCGGATCCATATTATGTGATTTCTGATTTCGGCCAGGATACGGACATTTAAATTAATGTGGTCTGTTATCAATCATTCCGAGAGTGAAAAAACCTCCCGAGCCGGCTCTCGGTCCGCGTATGACGCATACGTCTTAATGAGCTGCATATTTTCTGCATCGTAAGTAATCCCCCCCATCAAACAAGCTTCCGCGACAGTAGGGTGATTTTTATGTAAAGAGAGGTAGTTCTTCTTCACCCATCCTAGAACAACTTTCTTCAACGGCCCTGTATTACGATCTCGGTGTGTCTTGTCCCCAAACTTGAGCCCCATACAATTTAGGCAAATCCCCAAATATCGAGCAGCCTTAAAAGATTTCAAATCCGTGTACTTGTCAAACTCAATTATTTCCTCATAGATCAAACGACGAAGTTTGAACCCAATAATCCTGCGTGTCTTGCTTTCTCGAATTCGATCAAAAAAATTCGTCCACACTGTATTGTGTTGAATTTCCCAACACGGCCACCACGGCCCTTTAATTCCAGACGCGTTGTATATTATCTCCGACATTAGCTCTGCCACCTGATCGTAGATGTCGCGCCTAATGCGATCCTTATTAGTCTTCAAGTGTTTGATGACTAATTTCTTCTCGTGTTTCTCAATAAGCTCAATCAGGTCTGTCACGAAGCGAACACACACCCTCAGTCTCTCGCGAATGTCCGGATCTCCGTCCTCTACTCCATCAAGTCTATAAACGTCCAAACACGCGTATTTGAACTTGTCAAAAGCACGAGTGAGTGAAAACGAGTGTCCGTTCCAATTATTATTGCTCAATCGGTCTGCGTATGTAATCAAGACCGCACGGGCATAGGCTTCCAGTTGCGGTGCAGTCCAATCACGTGTCAAATCAAGATCTACGTCAAGCGGTGAAGAATGGAATTTATTGCCAA
>JAUPMA010000041.1 GCA_030836935.1 Pseudomonadota bacterium
GACAAATATCAAACCAAAACCAGCCAGTGCAAAACCGATATGTGCCATGTAGCTGCGTGACAATAAACGCGCCAGTGCGCCGAATAAAATCAGCGGCATCAATATCAGTCCGAGTTGCAACTTGAAACCCACCAGTACAATCACCCAGCCACGCAAGGTGGTGCCGATATTGGCGCCGAAAATCACACCCAGAGCCTGCGAGAAACTCATCAGTCCGGCGCCAACAAAACCTACAGCGGTAACGGTGGTGGCGCTGGAAGATTGCAGTATCACTGTGGTGACCGCACCGGTAACCGCACCGGATAATGGACTCCTGGTGAAACGCATCAATACATTGCGCACGGCATCGCCGGCCATGGAGCGCAGGCCATCGGTCATGATGACCATGCCGAGCAGGAATAAACCCAGTCCGCCAATGGCGTTGAGAGTAGAAGTGACATCCATACGTTATGAATACACCATGGTTCCGGATAGCGTTAGTGACCTGATGAAGAAATATTAAGGGATCAGAGTTGATTGATCTACGTTAATCAGATTATCTGACATAATAGTCAATATATACCGTACAAAACGATCAATAAAAGAGGTACCACAATGTCTTTTACTCCAGATTCACTTGCCGAAATGAATACGCTGCTGCTCTTCACGCCGGCTACTCATCTGAAGGGAATCAAGATACACCACACGGCTGATCCGGTTCTGGTTGCCGCTGCACAACGTCTGTTCGATCGCGGTTTTATTACTCAGGCGGATGGCGGTTATCTCACTAATCTCGGTACCCGGGCTTCCGAGCATGCGCATGCGTTGTTTACCATGCTGAATGCATCACGGAGCGAGTAGTGCGAATTTGCCTGCTGCCGGATTCATGATTGTTTCTGCAGCCATTCAGTAATTTTCATACACACCCAGGTGCCATCATCCAGTGTCAGGTCATGTCCGGCTGTTGCATGACTTTGTAATGACAGGTTCCAGTGTTGTGCCAGTGTTTCTGAACAGCGCGGGCTGACCAGACGATCACCCAGCCCGTTTAGCAGCAACAACGGCGATCCGGGTTTTGATGCGGGGATTTTGTATAGCGATGCCGCCGTGAGCTGGCGCAGTGTGTTCGTTCTTGATACCGGATATTCACGGGCATAATTCACCCAGTTGCGGATTACGCTGTCGTGATCGGGATTCAGGTTGCAGGTTAAATCAAAAATAATTTCTTCGCGTGTACGCGCATTTTTTTTGAAAAACAGACTTTTTAACAAAGACCCGTAATTGCCCGGTTGCAGTCGCTGATAAAACGGATTCAGGCCTTTTACGCTGGTGTTCATCAATACCGCACCCGCGCATTCCTGCGGATATTGCCGTATCCATTCCACAGCGACCATGGCACCCATGGACAGACCCAGCAGATACACCGGTTTGGATAACCGGCTGATTGCAATATCAGCACGTACAAACTCCAGAATATTTCTGATATTGGCCGGGCATCTTTTCAGGTGATGCACGCCACTGCCAGGTAAATCCGGCAATATGATTCTTGCGGCGGGAAAGGTTGATTGCAGAATTTGCGGAAAATTTTCCCAGTGCCGGTGTTCACGGCTCAGGCCACGCAATAATATCCATGTCATGGAATCCGTGTTATGCATGATTCTTATACCAGTTCCTGAGCGCCAGTTCGGTGAATCGCGGATGTTCATCGCTCTTTGGTATCCAGTGCTGATAACCGTGTACTGCCCGCAGCAGAAATTCAATCAGAACCAGATGCCGGCGCAGAATACGTTGCTGGCGGTGTGGCAATACCGGATTGAACAGGCTGCGAAACCTTAACAATTGTCGCGGGTTTTTCTTGATCCACTGCCATGAACCCATTTCAAGTGTGAGCGGCAAGAAGATGCCTTTGTTCTTTTTAAGAAAGTTGATATGCAAATAATCCCAGAGATCACCGTGCGTGGTGTAATGCAACGACTGCGGTTCTATCCGGTAATAAGTGTGATTGGGATAGGTGCGGTCAAATATGGTTTTCAGTGCATACATTTCCGCGAGATTCGGAAAAGGTTTCCTGGTGCTGGCATAAGGCAGCCAGAGATAATCCTTGCGGCCGTAGCCGGAATGACAATCCAGCGCCAGACTGAATGGCCGGTTCAGCAAATGCTCCTCAACTACATTGCACAGCGCCTGTGCCTCAATTTCCATGGGAGCGTTTTTATGTCCACGGTACCAGGGCAAATAGCGGTTGATGCGATGACCGCCAAGCAGAAAGGGAACCTTGTCTTCAGCATCAATGGGCGCATTGCGCATTAAATCTACGCCATTGGGGTTGCAGCGGCATTTTTTGACCATGCTGGCCGGATTAACAATTGGCATGAGCACAATGTGCATTTTCCGGACTTGTTCCTGTAGTGCCGGTGACCAGGACAAACCTTCAATCAGTGAATGCATGTACGCCAGAACCACTTCGGTGCCGATACGCTCGACACCGTGGATGCCGCCAAACAGACCAATGCCGGGCGCGTCGGGATTTTCATCGCCAATGACAATCAAGTAGACTGGAAGCTGCAC
>JAUPMA010000042.1 GCA_030836935.1 Pseudomonadota bacterium
TGGCAGGCGGAAGGCGGGAAGTTGTAGCAGCGGTCCATGCCCGCGACAAGACTCTAAAAGAATGTGTCCGCAAATGAACGCAAATAACGCAAGGCAAACAGCTTTTATCTTTATTTGCGTGTATTGGCGTTCATTTGCGGACTCATTCTTTTAGAGTTTTGTCGCGGGCATGGCCCGCTCCTACTCAGTGCGCAGAGCATTCACCGGATTCATCCCCGCCGCCTTGCGCGCCGGCGCTACCCCGGCAATCAATCCCACCAGCACTGCCAGCACTTCGGCCAGCACCACAAACTGCCAGGGGGTGTGTGTTGGAATCGCCGGCACCAGAAAATGTATTGCCTCGGCGCCAAACCAGCCCAGTAACAAACCCGCCACACCACCCATGGCGGATAACAACATGGCCTCCGCCAAAAACAGCAACAGAATTTGCCGGCGTGATGCACCCAGTGCACTGAGCAAACCGATTTCCGAAGTGCGCTCTTTCACCGCAATGGTCATGATGGTGAGAATACCCACTGCGCCCACCAGCAGCGAAATACCACCCAGCGCGCCCACGGCAAAGGTGATCACATTCAATACCGAATTCAGCACGGCCAGCATTTCTTCCTGCGTCACCACGGTAAAATCTTCGCTGCCATGGCGTGCCAGCAACAAACGCCTCGCCGCATCCGCCATGGCATTGCCATCGGCATCGGGGTGATACAGCACATCAATTTCCATCAGACTTTCACGATTGAACATTTCCAGCGAGGTGCTCGCCGGAATGTACACCGCATCATCCAGATCAAAACCCAGCAACTGGCCTTTGGATTCCATCACGCCAACCACACGAAAACGATAACCGCCAACGCGCACAATTTCACCCAGCGGGCTGCGATCTTCAAACAACTCGTCGCGCACTTTACTGCCCAGCACAATGAATGCACGCGCCGATTGAAAATCGTCGTCCGGCAAGAACTGACCGATCGCCACCTTGATCTGCCACACTGCCGGCACATCCGGTCCTACGCCGAATAACATACTGCGCCGTTGCCGGGTACCGGCTTCGATTTCCACATTGCCCTGCACCACCGGCACGGTTGCAATCACCTGTGGCAAACGCTCCAGCGCTTTCGCATCGTCCAGCGTTAATGGCCGGATGTTACTGATCACCGCACCCGACATGCCGTGGGTAGTGGCTTTACCCGGTGTAATACCCAGCAAATGCGTACCGAATTGCGAAAACTCGCTCATCATATAACGGTGCAAACCCTCACCCATGGACGTGAGCAACACCACCGCCGCAATCCCAATCGCAATACCCAGCGCCGTCAACGCGCTACGCTGGCGGCGTGCGCGCAGTGCGCTGAAAGCAAGTGCATAAAAATCACGATTCTGCATAATTAAACCGTAGGGTGGGCAATGCCCACCCTACATCAGTTATTTTTTGACACGGAGACACAGAGGTGCAGAGATATTTTCGAATTTACATAAAACACATAAAACTCTGCGTCTCTGTGTCAAAATTTTTTATCCATTCAACGCCACTACCGGATTCAGATTCGCCGCCCGTTTCGCCGGCAGCAATCCAAAAATCAATCCCGACATCAGCGCCATTAATGTTGCCGACCACAAAGCCCACAACGGCGCTTCAAACGGAAAATCGGGAAAATATTGTTGCAGCCCCCAGTTACCCATGAATCCCAGCGCCAGTCCAATCATCGCGCCAAACAGAGACAGCAAAGCCGACTCCGCGAGAAACAGCAGCAGAATTTGTTGACGCGATCCGCCGAGCGCTTTCAGCAGCCCGATTTCGGCGGTGCGTTGCGCCACCGCCACCAGCATTACATTCATGATCATGATGCCCGCCACAATCAGGCTGATGGCGGCAATGCCACCGAGTGTGTAAGTGAGCGCACCGAGTATGCGGTTGAATGTTTCCAGCAGCGCATCCTGCGAAATCACCGTTACATCTTCTTCACCATCGTGACGTTCACGCAAAATATCAATAATGGATTGCTGCAAATCATTTAACGCATCGGGATTATTCGCTTCAACCAGCACACGAAACAGCGATTGCACATTAAATAAAGCCTGCGCCGATGCCACCGGCATAATCAGCACATCACCCATATCCGTTCCCATGGACATGCCTTCTTCACTCAACACGCCCACCACACGACACCGGTATTGCATGACACGCACCCATTCACCAATCGGACGCTGCGCACCAAACAATTCATCTGCAAGTTTGAAACCCAAAACACACATCGGTATGGCGCGATCCATTTCCACCGCCGGTAAAAACTGGCCTTGCGATAACGTCAACTGACGCACCGTATATAAATCCGCTGTTGATCCTAAAATAGTGACTTCGCGTTCACGCGATTGCCAGGACACCGGCGCCGCGCCCACCACAATCGGCGCAATGCGTTTGACATGCGCATTGCGTAACAGTGCGCGCGCATCATCCAGCGTTAAATCACGCGGCACTGCGCCCACCATCGGTGGCGCCGCACCGGTGGTTTCATTCCGGCCCGGCAACACAATCAACAAATTGGTGCCAAGCGATGAAAATTGTTGCGTCACATACAAACGCGCGCCTTCACCCAGCGACGTCAACAAAACAACCGACGCCACACCAATCGCCATCGCCAGCAACATCAAAATCGTGCGCGTGCGATAGCTGCGCATGGCGTGTAAAACAAAATGGATGATGTCGGTTATTTTCATTTTGTATTGATCATGTGCAGGGGCAACCCTTGTGGTTGCCCGGTTTTGATGGTTAATAAAAAAGCAGGCACCCACAAGGGGCGCCCCTACAGTATTTTTCCATCCAGCATGCGAATCGTGCGCTGTGCACGCGCACCCAGATTCGCATCATGTGTCACCACCAGCAGCGTAATGCCTTGCTGATTAAAAATCTCCAGCACTTTCATCACTTCCATGCCGGATGCAAAATCCAGATTGCCGGTAGGTTCATCGGCGAGTAACACCCGCGGTTTGGTCACCACCGCGCGCGCAATCGCCACCCGCTGGCGCTGGCCACCGGAAAGCTGATCCGGACGGTGATGCGCGCGATCCGTCAAATCCAGCGCCGCCATCACCTCCGCCGCGCGTTGTTCGCGAAGGATTTTATCCACACCGGCCAGCGTTAACGGCAGCGCAATATTTTCAGCTGCGGTGAGTCGCGGCAATAAATGAAACGACTGAAACACAAAACCGATTTTGTCGCGGCGCGTTTGCGCCTGCTGGTTTTCACTGAGTTGATTAACGTTTTTTCCATCCAGAATATATTCACCACTGTCCAGTCCATCGAGTATGCCAATAATATTCAACAAAGTGGATTTACCGGAACCGGATGGCCCCATGATGGAAACATATTCACCGGCGGCAATATGCAGCGTCACGTCATCCAGACCATGCACCAGCGAATCGCCGACACGGAAGGTGCGGCTGGCGTTTTTGAGTTCAATCATGTTGATGTTCATACAAGAAAAAGAAAACGCAAATAAACGCAAATAAACGCAAATGGTTTTCTCTAAATACTGGTTCTGTGTCTCTGTGCCGCTTTGTCATATGTGATTCTTTTCTGGTTCCCATGCTCTGCGTGGGAACCAGTGGCGGCGATATGCATTCCAACGCGGAGCGTGGGAACGAGAAAAAACGCAGAGAATTGGAACCTGAAAAA
>JAUPMA010000043.1 GCA_030836935.1 Pseudomonadota bacterium
ACCGGGTACAGCACTGCGGGTTCCGATATTTATCAACTGAAAGCACCGCGAACACTTACCACTGAAATATTGCAGCCTGTATTGGATAAACAACCGGATCTTGTTCTCTCAGGTTATCCCGTTATTCAGGCCCGGGATTATTCTCCCTGGTCTAGCCTTGAACCGCGCTGGTGGGAACCGCTTTTACTGCTTGCCGAAGATCAGTCGGAAATCGGTTTTGCCACTTCCGGAAATGATGCGCTGGGATTGCATAATTACGCATTCAGTTTTGCGTGGGATACGGTTAATGAATACGCAACCGGCAGTGCCGTTTATGCCTGGAGCAATCGGCTGTACATTGGCGCACAGCGTTCCAGCGATATTTTGCTGGACGCGAATGGCGACTTTGCCATTGCGCGCCAGGATGACGATGTATTTTTTATTGCCAGCTTTCCTTGCACGCAAATCGATTCATCATGGAATATTTCGCTGGCGGCGCTCAGCCGTCACAGCCGGGATGCGCGGCGCGAACCCTGGATCATGCCATTGCCAGACAGCCGTGATGGCCTCGCCGGATTAGCGGTCGGTTTTAATAACAGTGACCATTACATCCGTTCCGTCAGCGCCAATAATGGCCGCAATGTACACTTCATTGCCGAAAGCAGCGAAATTTTCAGCAGTGATTTCAGCGGCGAAGTTTATACATTTGACTGGCGCGAATATTTATCCATGGGTGGCCAGCATGTATTGGCTTTGCGACTGCTTGCAGGCTATGGCACCGGCCAGCCCGATCCTTTTCAGCTTGGCGGTGAAAATACAGATTTTGAAATGCTCGACATGCTGGATGAATTCAGCAACATCCGTTTTGGCAAACGTGAATATGCCTTGCGCGGTTATGCCGAAGGCCACAGTGAATTATCGGGACGACGCATGCAACTTGGCACAATGGAATGGCGTTTTCCTCTTTCGCTGATTGAACGTGGCTATATGGCACCGCCGGTTGCGCTGATGCAATTATCCGGCAGTGTTTTTGCGGAACGTGGCATGGCCTGGCAGGATTCAGCCGGCGAAGGCTATTCCAGTGCCGGCACTGAATTGCATGGCGACATTAACCTGTTTTACGGCATAACCGTCAAGCTGCGTCTGGGTTTTGCCAGGGGACTGGATGAAAGGCTCGGCGACAGTCGAATTTATCTCAGCCTTGGTTCCGCATTTTGATAACCGGATTTTTTTCCTGCTAGAATCCATCGCGTTAACAAGGATTAAATCAAATGTTGAAACTCCTGTTCAAACTGCTTACAGCACTGAACTCCGAAACTGATCCGGCGCAAATCAGCCTGGGTTTCTGTTTTGGCCTGATTCTCGGATTCACGCCTTTTCTCAGCCTGCACAATTTACTGGTGCTGTTTTTGCTGCTGGTACTGCGTGTCAATATTTCAGCCGCCATACTGGCCTGGGGATTTTTTGCCGGTATTGCCTATGTACTTGATCCCTTGTTCATCAGGACTGGCGAATATTTACTGGCACTGCCGTCACTGCTCGACACTTGGACGGTCATGTACAACAGCGACTTTTGGCGGCTGATGCATTTCAATCACACGCTTACACTCGGCAGCCTGGTGATTTCGGTTATTGCATTTTTGCCACTGTTTATCATTTTCAAAATTCTGATTGTGAAATACCGTTTGCACATACTGGCTTTTGTTCGCAAAAGCCGGCTTATGCAAATTATCCAGTCCAGCCGCTGGTATCAGACGTACGAAAAATTTGCTGAAATCAAGAACGCAATCACATGAAACTAATACGCTGGGGCGGCCTGGTCGCCTTTATCATTATTGCTGGTGGCATGGTCATTTTCTGGTATTTCTTTGCCGACAACATTATCAAGAATGCCATTGAGGATTCCGGCAGTGATGCCGCTGGCGCGGAAATCTCGATAGACACGCTCGACATCAGTCTGCAGCCGCTTGGCATTGAACTGAAAACCTTTCAGCTTGCCAGTGCCTCCAATCCGGCACGCAATGCCACAGAGTTTGATCGCGCTGTGGCACACCTGGATTTTCTGAAGTTGCTGCAAGGTCAGGTGATTATCAATTCGCTGGCAGTGGAAGGTTTGCGTTTTGACACGCAACGCGCCAAACCCAGCACCTGGAAGAAAAAAGAGGAGCCGCCACAGGAACCGGAAGGCGATTCATTATTTGCCATGCCGGACATTCAGCTCAATTTGCCTGAGCTGGACGAAGTGATGGCCAAGGAGGATTTGCTCACCACAAAAATGAGCGCGCAGATACAGCTGCACTACGACGAGGAATCGAAGAAACTGGAAGTTGCCATTGCACACCTGCCTGATGAGGAAAAATTCAGGAACTATGAGGCACGCATCAAGGCGGCCACCAGCGGCAAGGTTACATCGGTTGATGATTTCAAAAAACGCAAGGCGGACCTGGAACAGGTGCAAACCGAATTGCGCGCCGATAACCAGGCATTAAAGGATGCGCGCCAGCAAATGCAAACCAGCCGTGATTTGCTTCAGGCCGACATCAAGGCGCTCAAGGCAGCGCCCGGTCAGGATATGGATAACCTAAAAAACAAATACAAACTGGATGAAACTGGCGCCGCAAATGTTTCCGGCATGCTGTTTGGTGCCCAGGCCGGTGAATGGACCCGACAAACTCTTTACTGGTATGACAAGATAAAACCTCTGCTGGCATCGGAAGAAGAAGCCGGCAAACCCAAACGTGCAACCGGACGCTATGTGCATTTTCATTCCGATCATCCGCTGCCGGATTTTCTGATTCGCGACACACACATTGATGTGGAACTTTCATTTGGCCATCTCAGCGCCAAACTGAAAAACATCACTCACCAGATGCACATTACCGGCGTGCCAGCCACACTTGCTGTACGCGGCGAAAAACTGCACGGCATGAAATCCTTTGCCGTCGATGGCGTGTTTGATCACATTCGTCCCGGCCATGGCAAAGACAGCCTGAGCTTTAAACTCGATGATATGAAGCTGAAAGATGTTTCACTGGTAAAGAACGAAAAACTGCCCATTACGCTGGCACAGGCCAACATTGATATTACTGGCAAGGCTGTGCTGACGGATAACCTGATTATCAGCACCGATGCGCAATTCAATCCGGTCCGGTTTGTCAGCCGTGGCGACAGCACGCTCGGCAAGATGTTTGCCGAAGCCTTTACCGGCATCGAGCGTTTTTCACTTGGCGGGGAAGCGCGCAGCGATTTCAGGGATATTGATATGGATTTCAAATCCGATCTTGATGAACAGGTTAAAGCTTCACTTAAACGCCAGTGGGATGTCAGGGTGGCGGCCTTTCAGCAAAAAATTCGCGATCGCCTGGATGCCGAGGAACAAAAAGTTCGCAACCGCATTGAGGGTGAACTGGCAAAACTTGAACAGAAAAAAGCAGATCTTGAATCCAGGCTGAAACAGAGTGAAGAACTGCTGAAAGCAAAGGTGGCCGATTTCAAGGAACAGCAGAAACAACAGCTGGAACAGAAAAAGGATCAGCAAATTGACAAGCTCAAGGATTCGCTCAAAAACAAGCTGAAGCGATGAAATTCTTTTCAAGCGCATTCCTTTTACTGGCTTGAAAATTTCACCTGAAAAAACTGAACCGCAGTTGACACCGGATGTACAGGAAAAACCGCAGGGCTTGTTTTATCCGGTAGCGAACACCTCCTGTCTTGAACATTCCATGATCAGGTCATTGATTAAAAATATCCGGGTAAAAACATGTTGCTGGAACACATTGAACAAAGCACCGCCGATCATCCTGATGCCAGCATTATCTGGCTGCACGGACTGGGTGCCGACGGGCATGACTTTGCCGGTATCGTGCCGCAATTGCAGCTGCCGGCATCCATGCGCATCCGTTTTATTTTTCCGCATGCACCCTATCGCCCCATCACCCTCAATAACGGTTATGTCA
>JAUPMA010000044.1 GCA_030836935.1 Pseudomonadota bacterium
CGGTCCAGGAAAATATCTTGACCCAGCCATGCACTCCGAAGACACCGGAAATTTTTCCCAATTCCAGCAATGGTTGATCAGCTTCAGACATGGCGCCAATCCCCCGGCATCGATCTGCCCTTTATCAGGCAGCAACGGCCTTGCGTGCTTCCTTGACCAGCATGGCAACACGATCAGACGTGGTGGCGCCCGTGCCAACCCAGTAATCAACGCGATCCAGCTTCAGCTCAAGACGCTGTTCGGCACCACGGGCCAGCGGGTTGAAATAACCCAGGCGCTCAAGGTGCTTGCCATCACGCGGGCAGCGCGAATCGGTTGCAACGACATGGTAAAAAGGACGCTTTTTGGTGCCGCCCCGAGTCATACGTATGGTTACCATTCTTTCAATCTCTATATAAATTCAGGATCTGCTGGAGCCAGCAGGCCCCAAGGAACGCGGGATTTTAAAGACTCGCACAGTCCGCCGCAAGCTAAATCTTGAGAAATGACCATAAAAACCGGCACCTGACCATCTGCAACTATTGGCTGCGATCTCTCATGAATCAACACCCTTGCACACATGGATAATGCGCATAGAATATACGCATTCGGGATATTCAAGGTATTCAACCATGCTCGCTCGCTACAATCTGCAAGCCCCAAAAAAACCGACCAATCTCAGCCTCAACAGCGATTTGTTACAACAGGCCAAAGCACTCAATATCAACCTCTCCGCCGCCGTTGAACAGGCACTGGCCGAGCTTGTGCGCCAAAAACAGCAGGAACTGTGGCTGGCCGCCAACCGCGACGCCATCGCCGCCTACAACCAGCATGTACTGGAACATGGCACTTTCAGTGACAAACTGAGAAGCTTTTAATGAGCCAGTTCAGCGTTTACAAAAACAGAAATGCCGAAACCAAAGCGCTCTATCCCATGTTGCTGGATGTTCAATCATCCTTACTCGACACACTGGATACACGCATGGTGATACCGCTGGCACCCGCCAGCGCGCTCAAGGACAAAACCCTGACCACACTCACACCCGTATTTGAAATTGAAAATAAAACCTGGGTCATGCTCACACCCCAGATGGCCGGTATTCCGCACAAGGCACTCGGAGCAAGTGTTGTAAATCTTGCAGACAAACGAAATGAAATTCTGGCGGCGATTGATTTTTTGATTTCGGGATTTTGATGATCAACCCCCGGTTTGAAGCACCCGTTAAACCCGGAAAGATTTGAATTTTGCCTTGAGCCTTTAATCAACTCGTAACAGGGATTTTCAGAGCCCCATGCCCGGCATTTTGCCTTTCAGCCCGCGCATCAGCTTGGCCATGCCGCCACCTTTGGAAAACTTCTTCATCATGTCGGCCATCTGCATTTGCTGTTTCATCAGCCGGTTAACATCCTGCACCTGCAGGCCGCAGCCGGCGGCGATGCGGCGCTTGCGCGAACCTTTGATGAGATCGGGGAAACTGCGCTCTTTCGGCGTCATCGACTGAATGATGGCGATCATGCGTTTCACATCCCTGTCGCCGACCTTGTCTTTCAGGTTGCCGGGCATCTGCCCCATGCCCGGCAATTTGTCCATGAGCCCGGCCAGCCCGCCCATATTGAGCATTTGTTCGAGCTGATCCTTGAGATCATTGAAATCAAAGCTCTTGCCCTTCTGAACTTTTTCGGCAAGTTTGGCGGCCTTTTCGCGATCGACGCTGCGCTCGGCTTCTTCCACCAGGCTCAGTACATCGCCCATGCCGAGTATGCGTGATGCCAGACGCTCCGGGTAAAACGGTTCCAGCGCATCCACTTTTTCGCCGGCGCCGAGGAACTTGATCGGCTTGCCGGTAATCTGGCGAATGGAGAGCGCCGCACCGCCGCGCGCATCACCGTCGGTTTTGGTCAGCACCACGCCAGTCAGCGCCAGTGCATCATTGAACGCCTTGGCGGTGTTGGCTGCATCCTGGCCGGTCATGCTGTCGACCACAAACAGGGTTTCAACCGGATTAATGGCGGCGTGTATTTGTTGAATCTCGGCCATCATGTCGGCGTCGATATGCAAACGGCCCGCAGTATCCACCAGCAACACATCCATGAACTGTTTTTTCGCCGCATCCAGTGCGGCTTTCGCAATCGCTACCGGCTGCTGGCCGGATTCGCTGGGGAAAAAATTAACGCCCACCTGCTGCGCCAGCGTCTGCAGCTGCTTGATCGCCGCCGGGCGATACACGTCGCAGCTCACCACCATGATTTTTTTGTTCTGCCGCTCTTTCAGCAACTTCGCCAGCTTGGCCAGGGTGGTGGTTTTACCGGCACCCTGCAAACCCGCCATCAGCACCACCGCCGGCGGCTGGGCGCGCAAATTCAGTTCTTCATTGGCCGCGCCCATGGTGGCGACCAGTTCGTCGTTCACTACTTTAATGAGCGCCTGGCCCGGCGTCAGACTGGTGAGCACTTCGTTGCCGACCGCACGCACCCGCACCCGCTCGACAAAATCACGCACAACCGGCAGCGCCACATCGGCTTCGAGCAGCGCCATGCGCACTTCGCGCAAGGCATCCTGGATGTTGCTTTCGCTGAGGCGCGCCTGGCCGCGCAAGTTCTTGATAACACCGGAAAGGCGTTGTGTCAGATTGTCCAGCATATGGGTATGTTGTTTACGTATGGTGTAGA
>JAUPMA010000045.1 GCA_030836935.1 Pseudomonadota bacterium
ATGTGCTGTCGGATGCGCAAAAGCGCGCCGCCTACGATCAGTACGGTCATGCCGGTGTGGATCCGTCTGCGGCCGCCGGTGCCGGTTATGGTGCCGGTGCCAATTTCAACGATATTTTCGGTGACGTATTCGGCGACATTTTTGGTGGTGGCTCGCGTTCGCGAAACCGTGTGTATCGCGGCTCCGATTTGCGTTACAACATGGAACTGAGTCTGGAAGATGCTGTCACGGGCACTACGGTCAAGATCAAGATTCCGACACTGGTGGCCTGTAAAACCTGTCACGGTTCCGGTGCCAGAAAAGGTTCGCAGGCCACGGCCTGTACTACCTGCGGCGGCACCGGCCAGGTGCGTATCCAGCAGGGCTTTTTCTCGGTGCAGCAAACCTGTCCGCACTGTCACGGCGCCGGCAAGATGATCAAGGACCCGTGCCATGATTGCCATGGTCAGGGGCGTGTAGAAGAACGCAAAACACTTTCCGTTAAGGTACCACCGGGCGTTGATAACGGTGATCGCATACGTTTGTCAGGTGAAGGTGAAGCCGGCGAGAATGGCGGGCCGGCCGGTGACTTGTATGTGCAGATTCACGTCAAGCCGCATCCGATTTTTGAACGTGACGGCAGCAATCTTTTGTGTCAGGTTCCGATCAGTGTGGCCACGGCGGCGCTGGGTGGCGAACTGGAAGTGCCGACGCTCAACGGACGTGTGGTGCTGAAAATTCCGTCGGAAACGCAAACCGGCAAACTGTTCCGTATCAAGGGCAAGGGCGTGGCACCGGTTCGCGGCGGTGCCACCGGAGATCTGATTTGCAAGGTGGTGCTGGAAACGCCGGTCAAACTTACAGCCAAACAGAAAGAATTGCTGCGTGAATTTGAAAACAGCATGACGGCCGATGGCAACACACATAATCCGCAAAGCCGTTCGTGGATGGATGGCGTAAAGAAATTTTTCGATGACATGAAATTATAAAGAGGTGCATCGTGACTTCACGCCGCCGCTGGCTGACCGGTTTATTGTCTTTTGGTACGGGTATGCTGGCTTTCAGGTCAGCTGCCGCGGAAACAGAAGCAGTCAGCGATTCGGCGTCGGATATGCGGTTTCCCGGTGATCCAACCGATCACAATATTGTTTACCAGTTCAACAAGGCCGACCAGGAATATCATCGTGCTGTGCTGTTTTCAGTAGGCGAAATGCTGAGGAGGTACAACGATAATGTCAGTATTGTGGTGACTGTGTTTGGTTCCGGTATTCATATTCTTGCCAAAAAACCCACCCGTCCGGTTACTGAAGAAACCAGACAACGTGTTAAAAGCCTGGCCGAATATGGTGTAAAATTCCACGCCTGCGGCAATACACTGAAATCCATGGGCTGGACCGCCGACGATATCGTGCCCTTTGCCGAAATAGTCATGGTGGGTGCAGCCGACATCATGGAATTGCAGGAAAAGGGCTACAGCTACATTAGCTGGTAAGCGTTTTGTGCCGCACACATTCAAATTCACCAGAAGAAGACCAAGGTAAAAATCATGTTGAATATTGCCGTTGCAGGTGCCGGTGGCCGCATGGGCCGCACCATTATTGAAGCCTGCAATCAAACGCCAAATTGCCGTGTTTCCGCTGCACTCGAACGCCTGGACAGTTCATTGATCGACGCCGATGCCGGCGAACTGGCGGGTATCGGCAAACTCAACGTCAGCATTGTTGGCGATATCAACAAAATCGGAAACAGCTTTGATGTGCTGATTGATTTCACGTCTGTTGATTCCACGCTCGATCACATTGAATTTTGCAAGGAACATAAAAAGAAACTGGTTATCGGTACTACCGGTTTTTCTGCTGATGAGAAAAAAATTATCGAACACGCCGCCAGTGAAATTGCCATTGTGTTCGCGCCCAACATGAGCGTGGGCGTAAATCTGTGTCTGAAATTATTGCAGATGGCCGCATCGGTACTGGGTGATGAAGTCGATGTGGAAATCATTGAAGCGCATCATCGCCATAAAGTGGATGCTCCCTCCGGCACGGCATTACGCATGGGCGAGGTGGTGGCTGATGCACTGGGTCGCGATCTGGAAACATGCGCTGTATATGGTCGTCAGGGCAAAACCGGTGAGCGCGATCGCAAAACCATTGGCTTTGAAACCATACGCGCCGGCGATATTGTCGGCGATCACACCGTGATGTTTGCCGGTGTTGGCGAGCGCGTGGAAATCACGCACAAGGCGTCCAGCCGCATGACCTTCGCAAAAGGTGCGGTGCGCGCAGCGCAATGGTTGCAGAACAAGGAAAAGGGATTGTTTGATATGCAGGATGTATTGGGATTGAAATGAGATTTCTTGACACAGAGACACAGAGACACAGAGTTGTTTAAATATATTTACCTCTGTGTTCTCTGCGCCTCTGTGTCGTTCTTATCTTTAAAAGGCTAATTATGAAATTTGCATGTGTATTTCCCGGACAAGGTTCGCAGTCAGTCGGCATGATGGCCGAATTTATTGATCGTTATGATGAAGTCAAAAATCTGTTTACACGCGCCTCCGATGCGCTGGGTTACGATCTCGCCGGTGTGATTGTTAATGGCCCGGCTGAAGAATTGAATAAAACCGCCTGCACGCAGCCGGCGATGCTGGTGGCGGGTGTGGCTGCCTGGAAGGCGTTTCGCATCAGCACGCAACAAAAACCGGTGCTGATGGCCGGACACAGTCTGGGCGAATACACGGCGCTGGTTTGCGCCGGCGCATTGCAATTTGAAGATGCAGTGAAACTTGTTGCTGAACGCGGTCGCTTGATGCAAAACGCAGTGCCGGAAGGCATTGGTGCCATGGCGGCGATTCTGGGTCTTGATGATGATCAGGTTAAAGCGGTTTGCGCACAGGCTTCGGATGCAAAATCCATTGCCCAGGCGGTGAATTTCAATTCACCGGGGCAGGTGGTAATTGCCGGTCATGCTGCTGCTGTGGATAAAGCCATGGAACTGGCGAAAGCCGCGGGCGCCAAACGCGCACTCAAATTGCCGGTGAGTGTGCCGTCACACAGTTCGTTAATGATTGATGCCGCCAAACAATTGGGTGAACGTCTGGCGGCTATTGAAATTCGTACGCCAGAAATTCCGGTACTGCAAAATTTTGATGCGCGTACACACACATCATCGGCTGAAATCGCCGAGTGTTTGCAAAAGCAACTCTATAACCCGGTGCTGTGGGTGGATACAGTGAATAATATTTTTGCTGGCACAGGCATTACCGCAACAGTAGAATGCGGCCCCGGCAAAGTGCTGGCCGGCCTGAACAAACGCATTTACAAGGATGCCGAGCATTACACTCTCGACAGCCTCGATAATCTCAATAAATTTGTTTCAGCTTTGGAGACAAACTGATGAACCTGAAAGGTGAAATCGCACTGGTTACCGGTGCCAGCCGTGGCATCGGTCGCGCTATTGCAGAAGAACTTGCGGCGCAGGGTGCAACCGTAATCGGCACCGCCACCAGCGATAACGGTGCGGCAGCCATTACCGAATATTTGTCAGCCAGGGGTGGCAAGGGCATGAACCTGAATGTTACCGATGCCGAGTCAGTCAAATCGGTAATCAAATCGATTGAAACAGATATTGGCGCCATTTCCATTCTGGTGAATAACGCCGGCATTACCCGCGACAACTTGCTGATGATGATGAAAGACGAGCAGTGGGATGACATCATCCAGACCAATCTGACCTCCGTGTTTCGCCTGAGCAAGGCGGTAATCCGCAGCATGATGAAGGCGCGCAAGGGCCGTATCATCAATATTGCATCGGTAGTGGGGTTAACAGGTAATCCGGGACAGACCAACTATGCCGCCGCCAAGGCCGGCATCATGGGTTTCAGCAAATCCCTGGCGCGGGAAATCGGTTCACGCAGCATCACTGTGAATACCGTGGCGCCCGGTTTTATTGATACCGATATGACCCGCGCCTTGCCCGACGAGCAGCGTGACGCGCTGATCAAGCAAATTCCGTTGGGCCGTCTCGGCCAGGCGGCGGATATTGCCCATGCCGTGGCCTTTCTGGCGTCACCGCAGGCGGCGTATATAACGGGTGAAACCATCAATGTGAATGGCGGCATGTACATGCCATGAGGTTATGTCAGTTCTTAAGACTGTAACGTAACTAAATGAGTAACAAGGTTTTTTGGTTATTTAACATGGCCGAAAAATTAACTGGCACGCTGTGACGGAATTCACTAGAATACCGCGCAGCTCAAATCATCGATCAACGAGAGGAAAACCAAATGAGCAGTGTTGAAGAACGCGTGCGCAAGATTGTTATTGAACAACTGGGCGTCAAAGAAGAAGAAGTGACCAATAATGCGTCATTTGTTGATGACCTGGGTGCCGATTCACTCGACACAGTTGAATTGGTTATGGCGCTGGAAGAAGAATTCGAATGCGAAATTCCCGACGAGGAAGCCGAAAAAATCACAACAGTTCAGCAGGCGCTGGATTATGTGAAGGCTCATACTGCCGCTTAATCGCTTCGCAATCCAAAAGGGTGGGCGCGAGTCCGCCCTTTTTTCATTTGTGCAATCGTATATTTCGGGAGAATAGACTTGGCTAAACGTCGCGTTGTCGTTACGGGCTTGGGAATTGTGTCACCACTGGGTTTGAATCTTAAGGAAACCTGGGATGCCATTCTTGCCGGCAAAAGCGGGGCATCGCCGATCAGCGAATTCGATACCAGTGACTACAGCGTTAATTTTGCCTGCACGGTAAAAGGTTTCGAACCCAGCGAATATATTCCCCTGAAAGACATCAAGAAAATGGATACCTTTATCCATTACGGCATTGCAGCCGCCACGCAGGCCATCAAGGATTCCGGAATTGAAGTGACGGAAGCCAACGCCGAACGCATCGGCGTGGCGGTCAGTTCAGGCATCGGCGGTTTGCCGATGATTGAAGATAACAAGGAAGCGCTCGACCGGGGCGGCCCGCGCAAGATCACGCCGTTTTTTGTTCCCGGCTCCATCATCAATATGATCTCCGGTAACGTGTCGATTATGTACGGCATGAAAGGCCCGAATTTTTCTGTTGTCACCGCCTGTACCACAGGCACACACAGTATTGGTATGGCCGCACGCCTGATTGCGTACGGTGATGCGGATGTGATGATTGCAGGCGGCGCCGAAAAAGCGTCATCACCACTGGGTATAGGCGGCTTCGCCGCAGCGCGCGCACTGTCCAGACGCAACGATAATCCGCAAGCGGCCAGCCGTCCGTGGGATAAGGATCGTGACGGTTTTGTACTGGGCGACGGCGCCGGCGTGCTGGTGCTGGAAGAATATGAACACGCCAAAAAGCGTGGCGCAAAAATTTATTGCGAACTCGCCGGTTTTGGCATGAGCGGCGATGCTTACCACATGACCATGCCGTCGGAAGGCGGTGAAGGTGCAGCGCGTTGCATGCGTAACGCCATGCACGATGCCGGAGTCAATCCGCAGGATGTGCAATTCATCAATGCGCACGGCACGTCAACACCCGCTGGTGATGTAGCCGAAACCCAGGCGGCAAAAGCGGCATTTG
>JAUPMA010000046.1 GCA_030836935.1 Pseudomonadota bacterium
GGCATGCGTGTAGGGCTTGCCGTGGAGCAGGCCGCGCAGCGGAAACATCAGCGGGCCAAGCTGCATCAGCAAGGTGATGGAAATAAATTCCGCCGGCAAGGGCTTGATGAATAAATGCCAGCTGAAAATCAGTGCCATCAGTCCAAAATAACCGGACAGGGTGAGCCAGCGAAAAACCGCTATCTGTTTCATTCATGTAACCGTTTTGCGATGCCGGCCACGCGCTGGCCGAGGGTTAAACACAGTTTGCGTTCGTCTTCAGAAAGTGCGGCAGCGGTATCGCTGGTCAAACGGCTGGCACCATAAGGCGAGCCGCCAGTTTGAGTGCGCAGCAGCGCCGGATCGCTGTATGGCAGGCCGACCAGCAACATGCCGTGATGCAGCAGGGGCAGCATCATGCTGAGCAGGGTGGATTCATGGCCGCCGTGCATGCTGGCAGCAGAAGTGAAGACAGCGGCCGGTTTGCCAATCAGATCGCCGCTCATCCACAGGCTGCCGGTGCCGTCGATAAAATATTTCAGCGCCGCCGCCATGTTGCCAAAGTGGGTGGGACTGCCGAGTATCAAACCGGCGCATTGCTGCAAATCGGCGAGCGTGGCATAGGGTGCGCCGTTATCGGGAACCCGGCTGGCCGTGGTTTCGCATACAGTGGATACGCCCGGTACAGTACGCAACCGGGCCGTCATGCCTGGCACCTGTTCAATACCACGGGCTATCTGTCGTGCCATGTCGGCGGTGGCGCCATTCTGGCTGTAGTAAAGGATCAGAATTTCGGTCACGGCCTCATCCTGTAAGCACTGGCCGAAGGCAGCGGAATGTAATCATTGCGGATTTTGTTGGCCATGGTGATGCGGTTCCCGGAAGTGGGGCAGGATAACGGAAAGCGGAAGCTGAATAAATAAAGATATTGGTCACAGAAGCATGATCCGGTGTTGTGGCGGCGGCTTTTCAGGTTGCACGCCGTGGTTCCGGTTGTTACCCTTTGGCCTCGCGCTCAAACGCTCTACCACGGAGAACAAATCATGAAACCGAATTTACTTGCCACCCCCCTGTTGCTGGCTGCATTGGCGCTGGGTTTTGTTGGCTGCGCCTCAACACCTGAAGAAGCCGTGCCGGCAGCTGAAGCCGCCAAACCGGCTGTTGACCAGGCTACGGCTGAAAAAGCCATAGCCGATGCCAGGTCGGCCATGGCCGAAGCCAAAAAACTGGGCAATGAATGGCGCGATACCGATAACCTGTTGAAGCAGGCGGAAGAAGCGCTGGCTGCCGGTGATTATGCCAAAGCGGTTGAGCTGGCCAATGAAGCCAGACGTCAGGCAGAAAACGCCATTGCCCAGGCCAATTCTGAAAAAGCCAGGCTGAATGGCGGTGCCACCGCAGGTGAAGACACTGCCGCATCACGCGGTGCCGGCGCGGGTGCCAACCAGTATCAGGTGGTGCGTGGTGACAACCTCTGGAATATCGCCGGCAAGTCTGACATCTACGCCGATTCGTATCAGTGGCCGCTGATTTACAAGGCCAACCGTGACCAGATCAAGGATGCTGATGTGATCGAAGTCGGTCAGGTGTTCAATATCAACCGCAATGCATCCGCTGGTGATGTGGCCGCGGCGGTGAAACACGCCAAAACCCGTGGCGCCTGGACGGTTGGTGTAACCGAAGAATCGGATACGGCTTATCTGGCCCAGTAATTCGGTTGCTGCAAAATAAATAAGCCCGCTCATGGTGACATGGGCGGGCTTTTTTGATGTACAGGGATGTACGAATGCCGCAAGCGCAGGATGCGCACGACTGCATGGATGCAGGAGGTAGAGCAACGCAGGAGCGGTTGCCGAGGAGCGGCGGTGATGCAGGGGCGTATGGTACATACGCCCGTAGCATTAATTAACAGTGATACGCCGTGGTTGCGCCGCTTCCGCTTTCGGAATGCTGATACTCAACACACCATTTTTGCTGCTGGCTTCAATGGCATTGGCATTCACACCTTCGGGCATGGTGAAGCGGCGATAAAACGCGCCGTGTTCACGTTCAATGCGTTTATAACCTTCGCGCTCGGTTTTCTTTTCGGAATCGCGTTCGCCCTTGATAGTGAGCATGCCATTTTCCATGTGCACTTCGATTTTTTCCGGATCAACTCCGGGTACATCCACAGTAATCAGAAAGCGGCCGGTTTCTTCCTTGATGTCCACAGCGGGTGACCAGTCGCTGGTAACTACGTTGCCGTTGTCATCTCCGGCCTTGGCCGGCAGGTTGTTGTAGCCACGATTCAATTCTTTCTGGATCTGATCCAGAAGATTCCACGGATTGCGATAAAAGTAGGACATGATTTTGTCTCCTCAGTGTTTATCTCGTATCCCCCAGATATGGCTGCTTTTGTTGAATTCAAGATGCCGGTATGATGCGAATTCATTCAAGTCCACTGGCCATCTCATGTCTGATCTCATTCGACCGCAAATCAAAGCCCTGTCTGCCTACCATGTCGCCGATGCCGGCAGCATGATCAAACTCGATGCCATGGAAAACCCCTATCATTTGCCGGAGCAATTGATTGCGCAGTGGCTGCAAAAAATGGCGCAGGCCGAACTCAATCGTTATCCCGATCCGCAGGCAACTGTATTGCGCGATGCATTGCGCAGCTATATGCAGGTGCCGGATGGACAGGCGCTGATTCTCGGCAATGGTTCTGATGAATTAATTCAGATGATGGCGATGGCGGTGGCACAACCGGGGCGGGCGATACTGGCGCCGGAACCGGGATTTGTCATGTACAAAATGATCGCGACATTTGTCGGCATGGAATATATCGGCGTGCCGCTGCGTGAAGATTTTTCACTCGATTTGCCCGCCATGCTGGCGGCTATCAAACAACATCAACCGGCGCTGATTTTTCTCGCCTTTCCGAATAACCCCACCGCCAATTTGTTTGATGAACCGGCGATGCTGGAAATTATCAAAACCAGCAAGGGTTTGGTGATTGTGGATGAGGCGTATCACCCGTTCGCCGGCGAAAGTTTTATGTCGCGATTAGGCCAGTTTGAAAACCTGCTGGTGATGCGCACGGTTTCAAAAATGGGCCTTGCCGGTTTGCGGTTGGGTTTGCTCGCAGGCAGTCCGAAATGGATTAACGAATTCGACAAAGTGCGCTTGCCGTACAACATCAACATACTTACTCAAATCAGTGCAAAGTTCGCACTGGATCATGCCGACGTATTTGAAAAACAGGCGGCGGAAATTCGTCAGCAGCGCGGCTGGCTGCTGGATGAACTGAAAAAAATTCCGGATCTGGTTGTGTATCCAAGTCGCGCCAATTTCATTTTGCTGCGTTTGCAAAAAGCGGATGCCAACAAGGTATTTGAATCACTCAAAAAAAATGGTGTGCTGATTAAAAATCTCGACCCGGCGGGTGGCGCGCTCAAACAATGTTTGCGGGTGACAGTGGGTGCGCCGGATGAGAATCGGGCGTTTGTGGCGGCGTTGAAAAAAAGTTTGTGATGAGCCGTGACTCATTCCCACGCTCCGCGTGGGAATGCATACTGACCGGTAATTGCGCTTTCACGCAGAGCATGGGAGCGAGAAGCAGCGACTTGCAGGTTCGCCTTTAGGCGAACAACATTGTTAATGTGCGCCTGAAGGCGCACCTGCAGGGCATTTCCGGAAATTCACTTTTGTCGGATTATTTACTTTCCTGGGGTCGTTGCACCAGTGTTGCTCTGGTGATGAAACTTTGCTGTTTTCTCAATCCGGCAATTTCAATGATTTCACCGGGTTTGCCGCTGGCGATGGTGTTCAGTACATCACGGGTATCGCGAACGCTGGTCTGGTTGATGCGGGTGATGATATCGCCGGGAGCCAGGCCGGCAGTATCAGCCGGCCCGTTTCTGAATACATCGGTAATCAGTACGCCCTGAATATCTTTCAGTCCAAACCGTTCCAGCCACAAGGGATTCAAATCCACGCCTTCCACCCCGAGCCAGCCACGGATCACGCTGCCGTGTTCAATGATTTGTTTGGCCACATCCAGCGCCATGTCGATGGGTATCGCAAAGCCAATGCCCTGATAGCTGCCGGACTGGCCGTAGATCGCGGAGTTGATGCCGATAATTTCGCCGCGCGCGTTAATCAGGGCGCCACCGGAGTTGCCGGGATTGATGGCGGCATCGGTCTGGATGAAATTCTCGTAGGTACTCAAGCCAACGCGATCGCGTCCGGTGGCGCTGATAATGCCCTGGGTAACGGTCTGGCCAATGCTGTAAGGATTGCCGATAGCCAGTACTACATCGCCGACGCGAACCTGTTGCATGCTGGCTATGGCCAGTGGCGTGTGTTTGTTGTGCCGGATGCTGAGTATGGCGAGGTCGGTATCGGGATCGGTGCCGAGGATTTCAGCATTGATCTGCTGGCCGTCGTTGAGGGTTATCAGTATTTCGTCGGCCTTTGCAACTACATGGTAATTGGTGAGCACGCGGCCATCTTCGATGATGACTCCGGAACCCAGGCTGCTGCGTTCCCTGGGTAGTCCGGTTACCAGGGCGTCACGCAACGCCAGTTCGTTAATATGCTGGGTGGCGCGTATGCTGACAACCGCCGTGGCAGCACGGGCGACGGCATCGGCATAGGAGACCGGGCCGGATTGCGGTGCCTGGGTGACAGCGGGAGCTGGAACCTTATCGAGGCCGTTTTGCGTGCGGCCGGGCCAGAGTGTGAGCAGTACGCCACCGAGTATCAGCCCGGCCAGCGACCAGGCCAGAACGAAATGTGTAGAATGCGGAAAAATTTTCCGGCCTATGTTCTGGAGTGGATGCATGGTTGAACTCAAAAAATTGCACGATTACTGCAACCAGTTGCTGGCCGCAGAAACATACCGCGATTATTGCCCAAACGGCTTGCAGGTAGAAGGCAGACCGCAGATTAAAAAAATTGTTGCCGGAGTTACCGCCAGTCAGCAATTGCTGGAGCTGGCCATTGCTTGCGACGCTGATGCGGTGCTGGTGCATCACGGTTATTTCTGGAAAGGTGAGAGTGCAACCATTACCGGCACCCGGAAACGCCGCCTGCAATTGCTGTTGCAGCACGATGTGAGCCTGCTGGCCTATCACCTGCCGCTGGATGCGCATGCGAAATTTGGCAACAACATCACGCTGGCGCAACAACTGGGGTTTGTGGTGCAGGGTTGTGTGATGCAGGGCGATGCCAAAGGCCTGTTATGGCAGGGTGAGTTGTTGCAAGCGCAAACGGCCACACAGTTTGCGCAGCATATTCAGTCGCGGTTACAACGCGCTCCCCTGCATTTGTCATCCGCCAGCCAGCGCCCGGTCAGAACCCTGGCCTGGTGCAGTGGTGCGGCGCAAGGTTATATCGAACAGGCGGCCACGCTCGGGGTGGATGCCTATATCAGTGGCGAAGTGTCGGAGCAGACGTATCATCTGGCGCGCGAACTGGACATTCATTACTTCGCCATCGGCCACCATGCCAGCGAATCATTCGGTGTGCAGGCGCTGGCGCAGCATCTGGCACAACAGTTTGATCTTGATTGGGAATTTGTGGACGTGCTGAATCCGGTGTGAAGCAGGGCTAAAGCATTTGATACAGGGGCGCAGAGTCGCAGAGACGATAACTTCATTGGCTCTGTGATTCTGTACCTCTGTGTCAAAAAGCTTTTAATTTCAGTCTGTTGTCTCTAACCCACTGATCTCGCAGTAAAAACCTAATTAGTGTTGGCTAAATCGCCGGCCTTCGAGTATCATTCGCGCGCGAATTTTGCGCCTGTGAAATGTCCAGTTATATGTGGCGGCGCGGCGCAGTAAAGAAGCACGATTTCAGGTTTCGGGTTGTTCTGGTGGGCAACCGGGGGCTTCCACAGATTTTTTTGAAATTTTCTGAGAGGTAATCATGGCTACAGAAGGCGTAGATCTGAACAAGCGCCGCATGCTGACCAATGCCGCCACAGTGGTGGGCGCGGTCGGTGCGGGTTTTGTGGCGGTGCCGTTTCTTGCATCCTGGGCGCCGAGTGAGCGCGCCAAAACAGCCGGTGCCCCGGTTGAAGTGGATATCAGCAAGTTGCAAGACGGCGCGATGCTAACCGTTGAATGGCGCGGCAAGCCGGTGTGGATTGTGAAGCGTACGGCGCGCAATCTCGAAGACCTGCCGACACTGGATGATGGTCTGCGTGATCCCGCTTCCGAAAACGAACAGCAGCCGGAATATGCGCGCAATGCCAATCGTTCGGTGAAGGCGGAAATTCTGGTGCTGGTAGGTATTTGTACCCATCTGGGTTGCTCACCCACTTTCCGTCCCGATCTGGCACCCGCTGATCTGGGCGCAGAATGGAAAGGCGGTTTTTACTGCCCCTGTCACGGCTCGCGTTTCGACCTCGCTGGCCGCGTCTATCAGGGTGTTCCGGCTCCATTGAATCTGGAAGTGCCGCCACACCGTTATCTCAGTGACACCACCATCATTATTGGTGAAGACGGAGGAGCCGCCTAATGCAAAAGCTTCTGACCTGGATTGATGATCGTTTCCCGCTCACCAAGATGTTTGAGGAACATTTGTCAAAATATTACGCGCCGAAAAATTTCAATTTCTGGTATTTCTTCGGCTCCCTGGCACTGCTGGTTCTGGTAATCCAGATCGTATCCGGCATTTTCCTCACCATGCATTACAAGCCGGATGGCGCAACGGCGTTTGCCTCGGTTGAATACATCATGCGTGACGTGCCCTACGGCTGGCTGATCCGTTACATGCATTCCACCGGTGCAACCGCGTTCTTCGTGGTGGTGTATCTGCATATGTTCCGTGGCCTGATGTACGGTTCCTACAAGCAACCGCGCGAACTCATCTGGCTGTTCGGCATGCTGATTTATCTGGTGCTGATGGCCGAAGCCT
Organism: Pseudomonadota bacterium; assembly: GCA_030836935.1. Classification (GTDB taxonomy): domain Bacteria; phylum Pseudomonadota; class Gammaproteobacteria; order SZUA-229; family SZUA-229; genus JACPVK01. Next base: position 6,883 of record JAUPMA010000046.1, read on the forward strand.
TCATGGGTTATCTGTTGCCCTGGGGCCAGATGTCCTATTGGGGCGCGCAGGTAATCATTTCACTGTTTGGCGCCTTGCCCATCATCGGTGAGCCGCTGACACTGTGGATTCGTGGTGATTTTGTGGTATCGGATGCCACGCTCAACCGTTTCTTTGCGCTGCATGTAGTTGCATTGCCGATCGTTCTGCTTGGTCTGGTGGTGGCACATATTCTGGCGCTGCATGAAGTGGGTTCCAATAATCCCGATGGCGTGGAAATCAAGAAGAACAAGGATCCGGTTACGCACATTCCGCTTGACGGCATTCCGTTCCATCCCTACTACACGGTGAAGGATATTCTGGGCGTGGCTGTATTCCTGATTTTCTTCTGTACTGTTTTGTTCTTCATGCCGGAAGGCGGCGGTTACATGCTGGAATACGCCAACTTCATTCCGTCTGATCCGCTGAAAACACCGCTGCATATTGCGCCGGTATGGTATTTCACGCCGTTCTACGCCATTTTGCGCGCCGTGCCAGACAAACTGGCTGGTGTGATGGCGATGGGCGCGGCCATTGTCGTATTGTTCCTGTTGCCATGGCTGGATCGCTGCAAGGTCAAGTCCATTCGCTATCGCGGCAATATTTTCAAATACAACCTGGCTGCATTTGTTGTGGCGTTTATTGCGCTGGGCTGGCTGGGTATGCAACAGCCGACAGTGCTGCTGACTTATATGTCACAGTTCTTTACCCTGGTGTATTTCGGTTTCTTCGTGGTGCTGTATGTCACCTCAAAGAATGAACAGACCAAACCCGTTCCCGAGAGAGTGACGCAATGAAAAAATTACTGATTGCACTTTGCATGCTGCCCGGCATGGTTCTGGCCAGCAGTGGTGGTCATCTGGATCATGTGGCCATTGATTTGAGTGACAAGGAATCTCTGAAACGTGGCGCGCAGACGTTTGTCAATTATTGCCTGAGCTGTCACGGCGCAGATTATGTGCGTTACAACCGTATTGGACGTGATCTGGGCATGAGCGACGAAGAAGTCACGGCGATGATATCTACCCGTGATGCCAAGGGTGATCCAAGCAAGCCCGGTGAACTGATGAAAGTGGCGATGAACAATGATTACGCCAAAACTGCATTCGGCACCAAAATTCCCGGTTTGTCCGTGATTGCCCGTGCCCGTGGTGCAGACTGGCTGTACACCTACCTGCGCACCTTTTATGTGGATGAAAGCCGTCCTACAGGCGTCAACAACATCGCTTTCCCGGATGTTGGCATGCCGCATGTGCTGTGGGAATTACAGGGTCTGCAGAAGGCAAAATTTGTCACGGAAACCGATGCCGACGGTAATGAACAAAAAATATTCGAAGGCATGGAACTGGTAGTGCCAGGAAAAATGAAACCGGAAGAGTACGATGCCTATGTGGCGGATCTGGTGAACTTCATGGTGTACATGGGTGAACCGATGCAAATGGAACGCAAGAGCCTGGGTGTCTGGGTATTGCTGTTCCTGTTCGTATTTACGGTAATTGCCTACCTGCTGAAGAAAGAATACTGGAAAGATGTTCATTAACTGATGTGTATGCACAGGGATGTGCGTTATTTGTAGGTGCGAATTTGTTCGCACAGGTCTTGTCCGAACAGCTTCGGACCTGCAATGTCATTTGAGTACCCCCTTCTATGAATATTTATTCATCACCAGTTTGCCCGTATTGTCATCGCACCCGCATTGTGCTGGCAGAAAAAGATATTACCTGTGACACGATTGATGTTGATCTCAGTAAACTGCCGGAAGATCTGGCGGAACTGAATCCCTACAATACCGTGCCGACACTGGTTGATCGCGATCTTGTGATCTACGATTCGCGCATCATTATTGAATATCTTGACGAACGTTTTCCGCATCCGCCGCTAATGCCGGTTGATCCGGTATCGCGCGCCAAAACCCGTCTTGCACTGTTGCGTGTGGAACATGACTGGTTTCCGCTGGTACACGACATACTCACCAAGAGCGAAAAAGTGGTAACCAAGGCACGCAAGGAGCTGCGTGAAAGCCTGATTGCTTCAGCCGAAGTTTTCAAGGCCAAGCCCTATTTTCTGAGCGACGAATTCAGTCTGGTTGACGCAACCATTGCACCCATTTTATGGCGCCTGCCGGTACTGGGTATCGAGTTGCCGAAGGAAGCCAAGCCGGTTCTGGTTTATGCAGATCGTATTTTCAAACGTAAAACATTTATTGAAAGCCTGACTGAATCCGAACGCGAAATGAGGTTGTAATTAAGTACAAAGCTTGGAGTTTAAAGTGCAAAGGCAAGGCTTTTCCTTTCGACTTTAAGCTTTAAACTTTAACCTGAATGATGACTTCCAGCCGCCCTTATCTCATACGTGCGCTGTATCAATGGATTGTTGATAACGGTGTGACGCCTTATATTCTGGTGGATGCCAGTGTTGAGGGCGTAACCGCGCCGGAACAATATATTCAGGATGGCAAAATCGTTCTCAATATTGCACCCATGGCTGTGCGCAGCCTGGTACTCGCCGATGAACACATCAGTTTCAATGCACGCTTTGGCGGCCAGTCCACAGATATATTTATTCCGGTTGCAGCGGTGCTGGCAATTTATGCGCGGGAGAACGGCCAGGGCATGATGTTCAATGATGAGCCGCGCAACCCGGAGCCGCCAAAGCCGGGCGGGCCATCTCCTGAAGACGATACCGGCAACAAACCGAAATTGCGTATCGTCAAATAACGTAACGGGGAAATCATACGTTGCTGCGGTCATAAGGAATTTCGAAACCCTGATGGGCGGCAGCCAACGTTTTGCAGTTTGATGTGAACCTTTCTTTTTGATTTTTGTGGTAGGCAAACCGCATGCCGGAATCAGATAAACGACATCCCCTGGCAACTTCTGTACGCGCACTGCTTCTCCTGTTCAGCCGATTTCTTGTTTCTGTCATAAAAGATTTGTGGCGTGTTGGTTGTGCCATGTGCCGCCCGGTTTCACAAATTGTTGTGAGCAATACGGTTACAGGCGTGCGCAATTTGCATAACAAGAAGCACTGGTTGCGACGATCCGGTACAACCTTCTGGGGGAATGCCATCGGTTTGTGTATCGCCATGATTTCAGCGCAGCTGGTGGCGCAATTTATTGAAGTGCGTGGAGCGGGCAATTTGTGGGGCCTGTTTTCCAAACGTACGCTGGTGAGTGAAAACGGCTACCGGTTGTTAAGTTTCATTGTGGAATTTCTGGTGACACTGACGGTTTTCAGTGCAGTTGAATATTTTGTGGATCAGCGCGGGCAAAACAGGCAGACGGAAGTTGATCAGGATGATGATTACTGACCAGCAAACTGTCCGGCCAGCGTGCTGTTTTTCTGTCAGTCCGCCAGTGGTAATGTTTTGTCTGCGTTGAGAATATTATGCGGATCGAATTGCTGCTTGATGGCGCGCATGATGTTGATTTCGCTGGCAGATAATTCTTTGTAAATAAAATCGCGTTTCTCAATACCAACACCGTGTTCTCCAGACAGGGTGCCATTGAGTGAAATCACCAGATCGAATACTTCTTCCAGGCATTTTTCAGCGCTAAGCATGGCCTGCACATCGTCCGGATTCACCAGCAGATTAACGTGAATGTTGCCATTGCCTGCATGCCCGAAATTGATAATGGGAATGCTGTAGCGGCTACTCAACAGATTGAGGCCATTGATGAGATCGGCCATGCGTGATACCGGCACCACAATATCTTCGTTGATTTTTTTTGGCGCAATCTTGCGCAGGCAGGGAGACAGGGCCTTGCGTGTCTGCCATAGCGCATCCACTTCCTGTTGCGTGGCAGCATGCCGGGTAGTGATATGGCCGGGGATGCGTGCTGCGGCATCTACACTTTGTATTTCGGTATCAACGCAGGCATGACTTCCATCCACTTCAATCATCAGCAGGGCGCCGGCCTGTTGTGGTAAATCAGCGTGTGAATTGGTTGTTGCATATTCACGCACCATGTTGATGGCATTTTCATCCATGAATTCCAGCGCGCAGGGTGTAACGGGTTGCGCCATGATGCGTGAAACCGCGCGTGCCGCAGCATCCATGCTGCTGTACACAGCCATGAATGTGCGTTTGGTTTCAGCCTTGGGTAAAAGTTTTAATGTCGCCTCGGTGATGATGGCGAGTGTGCCTTCCGAACCGATAATCAGGCGCGTGAGATCGTAACCAACGACGCTCTTGGTGGTGTAGGCGCCGCATTTAATCAGATGTCCGGCGCCGGTTATGGCGCGTAATCCAAGTGTATTTTCGCGGCAGCTTCCGTATTTGACAGCGCGTGGGCCAGCCGAGTTGTAAGCGAGATTGCCACCGACTGTGCAATAGGCTGCGCTGGTGGGATCGGGTGCCCAGAAAAATCCGTGTTGTGCGGCGGCATCCTGTACCTGCTGATTGGTAACGCCGGGTTGCACCACCATGACACGATTGTCAGGATCAACACGCAGGATTTTATTCATGCGTTCAAATGACAAAACGATTCCACCATGCGTTGGTACCGTGGCGCCTGTGGTGCCCGTGCCGCGCCCGCGTGCAGTGAGTGCAATTTTTTGTGAGTAACACAAGCGCACTATGTCGATGACTTGTTGTTCGGATTCGACCAGTGCAACGGCTTCAGGCATGGCCTGGCGGCGTGAGTTATCGTAACCATAAGCCAGGCATTCGGCGGCTGATGTGAGTAATGCGTTTGCGGGCAAAATGTCTCGCAATGAGCGCAAGGAAGATTCGTTCACTTCAGTTGCCCAGGAGTTGCTGATCTATCAAATCACACAAGCAGTGGATGATGAGCAAATGTGTTTCCTGAATGCGTGCGGTGACGTTAGAAGGCACGCGAAGTTCAATATCATTTTCATTAAGACAAGCCACCAGCGCGCCACCATTTTTGCCAGATAGTGCCACCACCGTCATACCACGCGCGTGCGCCGCTTCAACTGCCTTGACGACATTGTTTGAATTGCCGCTGGTGGAAATGGCCAGCAGGATATCTCCCTGTTGACCCAGTGCTTCGATTTGCCGGGCGAAAATGCGGTCATAGTGATACTCGTTGGCGATGGAAGTAATGGTGGAGGTGTCGGTAGTGAGTGCAATGGCGGGCAAGCCCGGGCGTTCC
>JAUPMA010000047.1 GCA_030836935.1 Pseudomonadota bacterium
GACTGGCTGAAGATATTGCACGCAACAAGGAAAAAACCCTGTTTGCCTGCGGTATGGGACCCAACCAGTTCTTCAACGCAGATCTGAAAGACCGCGCGATTTTCCTGGTAGCGGCCCTGTCACGAAATGTTGGATTCATGGGCGGCAACGTGGGTTCCTATGCTGGTAACTACCGTACATCGTTACTGGGCGGCGAACCGCTTTATGCGGCAGAAGATCCGTTCAATCTGCAACTGGAAAAAGGCGGCAAGGCGACGGTTAAAAAATATTCGCATTATGAATCGCTGCATTATTTCAATTATGGCGATCGTCCGTTGAAGCAGGGCAATAAAATGTTTACCGCGCCCGGACACATGCCGGCACCTACCAAGGGCATGTGGCTGAATAACTCCAATTCTGTTATCGGCAACATCAAATGGCATTTTGATGTAGTGAACAATACATTGCCAAAACTGGAATTCATTGCGTATTCAGACTGGTGGTGGACAGGTTCGTGCGAGTATTCCGACATTGTATTTGCCTGTGACAGCTGGGCTGAATTCAAGCAACCGGATATGACTGGTTCCTGCTCCAATCCGTTCCTGCAGATTTTCCCGACTTCTCCATTGTCGCGTATTTACGACACCAAGGCCGATATTGAAATCATTGCCGGTGTCGGCAATGCGCTGGCCAAGGTTGTTGGTGATCAGCGTCTGGCGGATACCTGGAAATTCGTCAAGGACAATGATGTGCCGGAATATCTGCAACGAATCATCAATGCTTCTGCCACCATGAAAGGTTATGACTTTACCAAGCTGGAAAATAACGCGAAGCAGGGTATACCGGCGCTGATGAATAATCGTACCTATCCGCGCGTATCATCTTATGAGCAGGTGAAATCAGAAGAAACCTGGCACACAAAATCGGGAAGAATGGAGTTTTACCGGCATGAACAGGAATTCATCGATGGTGGTGAAAACATGATTGTTCATCGTGAGCCTGTCGATTCAACACATTACGAACCCAACGTCATTGTTGCCAGTGCGCACGAAGCAATAAAACCGAAGAAGCCGGAAGATTACGGTTTGTCATCCAGCAATCTGAGTGTGGAAGCGCGCCAGGTACGCAATGTAATGAAAGATACGGATGAATTGCTGAAATCAAAACATCCATTGAAACTGAAATTGTATACGCACGTTTATCACACGCCGAAATATCGTCATGGTGCGCACACCACGCCGGTGGATACGGATTACAACTCTGTCTGGTTCGGGCCATTTGGCGACGTGTATCGCCACGACAAGCGCATGCCATCAAATGTTGAAGGTTATGTCGACATCAATCCGCTGGATGCTAAAGCACTGGGAATTGAAGATGGCGATTACGTATACATTGATGCGGATCCGGAAGACCGGCCATTCCGTGGTGCCAAACCCGGCACCGAGGAATACAAGGTTGCACGTCTCATGCTGCGTGCCCGGTATTACCCCGGCACACCGCGGGGTATCGCGCGTACCTGGCACAACATGTACGGTTCTACCTTTGGCAGTGTGAAGGGTCATGAAACCAGGGCGGATGGCCTGGCGAAAAATCCTGAAACCAATTACCAGTCCATGTATCGCTACGGTTCACACCAGAGTGCTACCCGCGCCTGGCTCCGGCCAACATTGATGACCGATCCGCTGGGACACAAGACGCTGTTGGGACAGGCTCTGGAAAAAGGTTTTGCGCCGGATATTCACTGTCCGGTTGGCGCACCGCGCGAATCCTTTGTGAAAATCACCAAGGCTGAAAATGGCGGCATGGGCGGTAAGGGCAAATGGCGGCCAGCAGCACTGGGTCTCCGTCCGACTTACGAAAACAAGGCAATGGCGGAATATCTCAAAGGCCAGTTTATGAAGAATAAGGGGTAATCACAGATGGCAAACGTAAAGAATTGGCAACTCAACCGGGATATGGAATATCCCTATGAAGAAAGCAGACCCAAAAAACAATGGGCGATCATATTTGATTTGAACAAGTGTATTGCCTGCCAGACCTGCACGCTGGCGTGCAAAACCACCTGGACCAGCGGTCATGGCCAGGAATACATGTTCTGGAACAATGTTGAAACCAAGCCGTATGGCGGATTCCCGCTCGGCTGGGATGTGCGGATACTGGAAAAACTCGGCCAGCAGGTCTGGAAAAAGAGCGAACCTTATCAGGGCAAAACCATTTTTGAAGCGGCAGAGCCGAACGAAGTGGCCGCGCATTTTGCACCCAAGGACGAAGACTGGATGTATCCCAACAACGGTGAAGATGATTGCTCCGGCAATGTCTCCGGCGGCACCAGCATGAGTCTGCCGCACGACAAATGGTTTTTCTATTTGCCGCGCACCTGTGCGCATTGTACCTATCCGGCGTGTCTGGCCGCGTGCCCGCGCAAGGCAATTTACAAGCGTCCTGAAGATGGCATTGTGCTGATCGACCAGTCGCGCTGTAAAGGTTACGGTGAATGCGTTCGCGCCTGCCCATACAAGAAATCCATGTACAACCCGCATACCCGCACCAGTGAAAAGTGTGTTGGTTGCTATCCGGCAGTCGAACAGGGCA
>JAUPMA010000048.1 GCA_030836935.1 Pseudomonadota bacterium
AATTTCGACAAGGTTATATATAAATATTACAAGGACAGTACAGTGGCACTGGAAGCATTCAAGGCCGGCGAATTTGATTTTCTGTTTGAGAATAACTCGAAAGTCTGGGCGCGAGACCATGCAGGCCCGAAATACGAATCCGGTGAAATTGTAAAAGCTACACTAAAACACCAGAACACGGCCGGTATGCAGGGTTTTGCTTTCAACACACGGCGCGAATTATTCAGTGATCAGCGAGTACGCCGGGCATTAACCCTGGCATTTGATTTTGAATGGGCCAACAGCCATCTGTTTTATAACCAGTATGTACGTAATGACAGCTATTTCAGCAACAGCGAAATGGCAGCAAGCGGGTTGCCGCAAGGTGATGAACTCAGGTTGCTGGAGCCCTACAGATCACAGTTGCCTGCCGAAGTATTTACCCGGCCATGGCAAATGCCGGTAGCCGATGATGCCGCATCATTGAGAAATAATCTCAAGCTGGCCAGACAATTGCTCGCCGAAGCGGGCTGGCAGGTAAAAAATAATGTACTGGTGAATAGCCAGGGCAGGCCATTTGAATTTGAATTTCTTCTGGTACAAAAAGGATTTGAGCGCATTCTGGCGCCTTACGCCCGCAATCTGAAAAAGCTTGGTATCACCATGAATTATCGAACAGTTGACAGTTCATTGTACGAACGTCGCGCCAGATCGTTTGACTTTGACATGATTGTTACCAGTTTTCCGCAATCTGCTTCACCAGGAAATGAGCAGCGCAACATGTTTCATTCAGTTTCTGCCGGTGAAGATGGTTCGATGAACATGCCAGGCATTGCGCATCCGGTAGTGGATGCCATAGTGGAAAAAATAATTTCGGCAACCGATCGCCGGCAGCTTGTTACCGCATGCCGGGCGCTCGACAGGGTGCTGACTCATCAGGATTATGTTGTTCCTAACTGGTACATCAATGTGCATCGTATTGCGTATCGGGACATGTTTGAAATACCCGCAACGGTGCCGCTGTATTACGATCCGGAAACCTGGATGCTGCAAACCTGGTCGATGAAAGAAAAAAACAAGGGTCAATAAACACAATGGCGCAATATATTCTCAAACGATTGTTGCTGATGATACCGACCTTGTTTGGTGTCATGCTGGTGACTTTTGTGGTCACGCAGTTTGTGCCGGGTGGCCCGGTGGAACAACTGGTCAGCCAGATTCAGGGGCGTGGCCAGGCTGGTGAAGCCGGTGCGGCAACAAGGGGTTTGTATCGCGGTGCTACCGGTCTTGAAGCTGAACAGATCGAGAAGCTGAATGCACTGTACGGGTTTGACAAACCGGCTCATGAACGCTTCGCTATGATGATGGTTAATTACGCCACGTTTGATTTTGGCGACAGTTATTTTCATAACAAATCGGTTGTGGAGCTGGTGATTTCTAAATTACCGGTTTCAATCAGTCTGGGCCTGTGGTCATTTTTTATTGTCTATTCGGTTTCCATTCCGCTGGGCATTGCCAAGGCGGTGCGTGATGGCAGCCGGTTTGATGTGATCACCAGTACACTGGTGCTGGCGGGTTATGCGATACCGGGCTTTGTGCTGGGGATTGTGCTGCTGGTGCTGTTCGGTGGCGGCAGTTTCTTATCCATTTTTCCATTAAGCGGATTGGTGTCGGACAACTGGCGCGACATGGCGTGGCATGCCATTGCGCTCGATTATCTCTGGCATATGGTGTTGCCCATCACCTGTGTGGTGATTGGCAGCTTTGCCATGAATACCATGCTCACCAAGAACAGTTTCATTGAAGAAATCCGCAAGCAATATGTACTCACAGCGCGTGCCAAGGGTTTATCAGATAATACAGTATTGTACAAACATGTATTCCGGAATGCGGTAATTCCGTTGATCACCGGATTTCCGGCGGCATTTGTCATGTCGTTTTTTACCGGCAGCCTGCTGATCGAAACTATTTTTTCGCTCGATGGTTTGGGGTTGCTCTCGTATGAATCGGTGTTGATGCGTGATTATCCGGTGGTGCTGGCAACGCTGTATTTCTTTACCCTGCTGGGACTGATTTCAAAACTGCTCGCAGATCTGAGTTATGTGCTGATTGATCCGCGCATCCAGTTTGATTCGGTGGATGGAAAATAGCATGGCCGTGCATTCAGAAAAGATACAGCGTGATTCTCCGGGGCGACGTGCCTGGCGCCGTTTCAAAAATAACAAACGCGGTTATTACAGCCTGTGGCTGTTTGGTGTGCTGTTTGTACTGAGCTTGATGGCCGAAGTGCTGAGTAATGACAAACCCATACTGGTGCAGTATCAGGGTGAATATTATTTTCCGATTCTGAAAAGTTATCCCGAGACTGCTTTTGGTGGTGATTTCGATACTGAAACGGATTACCACGACAGTTATATCCGCCAGTTTCTGACAGCGGATGGCCACTGGATGCTGGAGCCGCCGAATCCCTATGACTACACCACCATCAATTACGAAGCAGGGCAACCCAATCCGGCGCCACCGGGTGCGCAAAATATTCTGGGAACGGATGATCGCGGTCGAGATGTGCTGGCCGGTTTGCTTTATGGATTTCGCCTGTCCGTTCTGTTTGCATTTGTGCTGACAGCCATTGGCGTATTTATTGGCATAGTAGCTGGCGCCCTGCAGGGTTACTTTGGCGGCAGGACAGATTTGCTGTTGCAGCGTTTCATTGAAATCTGGGGCTCCATGCCGGAACTGTATTTGCTGATTATCTTTGCTTCCATTTTTCAGCCGAGCATTACCCTGTTGCTGATTCTGTTATCACTGTTTGGCTGGATGGGATTGTCGGATTATGTGCGTGCCGAATTTCTCAAGGGACGCAATCTGGAATATGTGAAAGCGGCGCGCGCATTGGGCCTGCGCAATCGCACCATCATGTTCCGCCATTTGCTGCCAAACAGCCTGACGCCGGTGATTACTTTCCTGCCGTTCCGTATCAGCGGTTCGATCCTGGCGCTGACCAGTCTGGATTTTCTGGGTCTTGGTGTGCCGCCTACAACACCCAGCCTGGGAGGTTTGCTGGCGCAGGGCAAGGAAAATATCATGGCATGGTGGTTGTCACTCAGCACATTTACCCTGCTGGTGATGTCATTGATGTTGCTGGTGTTTATTGGCGAAGCCTTGCGTGAGGCGATGGATACCAGGAAAAATTAGTGGCAAGGTTAAAGTTTAA
>JAUPMA010000049.1 GCA_030836935.1 Pseudomonadota bacterium
GGTATGGCTAAAATCCGTTCCATTCTGGAAACAGCATTGCCCCGCGTGGTTGATGTAGTATAGGGAGTCTCTGAACAAGTTATGTACGGCGGCTTTGTGGTCAGAATTTTCCATCACGGCGTTGCGAAACTTGGCAAGATATCCCGGATATTGCCTGCGTTTCGCGCCTTGTGCTGAAAAATTCTGTCTCACAAATCCGCTCGCCCAAACTTGTTCAGAGGCTCCTTAAAGTTTCAAGTTTAAAGTACAAAGGAAATGTAGCGCGCAGGGTGAGTACTGCACACCTGTTAGCGGACGGGCAGTGCCCACCCTGCGTATCAAAATAATGCTGAACGAACACACACGTCTGTCTTATCTCAGAGCCATGGGCATACAGGCCTGGTCGTGAAAAACGCCGGCACCTGCCGGACAGGCTGCAGTCACGCAGCATGCGCCACAACCGGTTGATGAAACAGTGCAACAGTCTGAAATTGTTTCACAGCTGGTGGCCGATCAATTTATCTCCAGGCAAATCGTCTCCAGCAAGGAAATTGCATCGCTTGACTGGCAACAGCTGCAACAGGTTGTCAGTCAATGCAAGTTATGTGAATTGCATGAGACGCGCACGCAAACTGTTTTTGGTGCCGGTAACCAGAATGCCGGTTTGTTGATTATCAGTGAAGCGCCGGGGGCGGATGAAGATCGTCTGGGTGAACCGTTTGTTGGCCGTGCCGGCAAATTGCTCGATGCCATGTTGCGCGCCATCCAGCTCGACAGGCAGAAAGTTTATATTGCCAATGTGTTGAAATGCCGGCCACCCGAGAACCGGGATCCGCATGTCAGCGAGATCATTTGCTGTGATCCTTATTTGCAGCGGCAAATTGCACTGATACAGCCAAAAATAATTCTGGCACTGGGCCGCATCGCCGCTCATCACTTATTGTTTACCCAGAATCCGCTGGCTGGTCTTCGCGGCCGCCTGCACAGTTACTCAGGTATACCATTGATCGTGACCTATCATCCGGCTTACTTGTTGCGAACGCCTGCCGATAAGGGCAAAGCCTGGCAGGATTTGCTGCGAGTAAAAGAAATCCTGCAGACATGAGTTTTTGCGATGGCGACAAATCCGCGCATTGATAACGTCAACCAGTTTCGCTCCATGCTATTTGAGGATGTGCCTCGGGTAATGGAAATCGAGAAACAGGTTTACAATCACACCTGGACCGAAGGTATTTTTCATGACTGTATTCGTGTTGGCTATCATTGCTGGGTACTCGAGATAGAAGGCAAGGTTCAGGCCTATGGTCTGGTATCTGTTGCCGCCAGTGAAGCGCATATCCTGAATATCTGTGTGGCACGCGAATTCCAGCGTCAGGGTTATGGAAAGAAAATGCTGCATAAATTGCTGGCCGAAGCCGAACAGAAAGGTGTGGATTTTATTTATCTTGAAGTGCGCGAGTCCAACATGGCGGCTATCAATCTGTATGATCAGGAAGGATTCAGCCGTCTCGGCGCGCGCAAAAAATATTATCCTGCTGACGATGGACGCGAAGATGCGCTGGTATTTGCCAAAGCCCTGAATCTGCCAAAGGAGTAATGTCGTGCCGTTTGGTAAACGATTCGCATTGATTATTCTGGTATTGGTTGCTGTTGCTGCTGCGGTTGTTTTCTGGCTGTTACGCAAGCCGGCAGATGACTGGCGTCTTCTGGCTCTGCCGGATATTTCCAGCCAGCCACTGTCCTTGCGCATCGTATATGCGCGCAATCCGCGATTTGCAGATTTGCCGGAAGCACAACTGCAAAACATATTGCAACAGACATCTGTTTTGATGAAGCAGCATTTTGCACTGGATGTTGTATTTGAAAACAGTAATCCGGTTTATGTTGAGGAACTGTTTGCGCAATTACCGGAGAAAGTGAAACAACGGCGTCAGTCTGCCATTATTGATCCGCGTAATGCGGATCAGGCTGATCTTGCCCGGATGCGCAACGAACTGTATGAGCAACTGGTATCGTCCGGAAACCGCCAGCAGAATCTCATTGATTATGCCCGGCCTTATTTGCTGAACGGCCAGGCAGTAAATGACATTGCATCCCTGTCGCGCGCATTGATTGATACTCATCTGGCGCGTTTGCGCTACTGGTATGAAGACAAGGCATCCGATGGTAAACCGGTTATTGATGGCAGTCCGTATAACCAGTGGGTGTGGTGGGATTCGCTGGGTTACGGCAACCTGCCTTACGATGTGGTAATTACCAATCAACTGGTGGCCAGTATGGAAAGTTATGATGCGGCCATGCACGCCTCGTTGCGCGGCGGCATTAACGGCGGCACCATGAGTTACAGCCGGCAGGGACGTTATGGCGGTTATGTATTTGTCAGCGTGTTTGCGTTGCTCAATGACACGGATATGCTTGCCGGTCTGCGCGATGCAATGCATTACACGGATGAACAGATCGTGCAATATGCGGCGGCAACACTGGCGCATGAACTGGGTCATCTGTTTTTTCATTATGACCACC
>JAUPMA010000050.1 GCA_030836935.1 Pseudomonadota bacterium
GGTGCCGGTGGCCGCCACGGTGTCTGCCATTGATTTGTTTGTCCGCCGGGATGAACAGCCATGGCCGGCTGGCCGTGTTATCGCGGGCAGTGATTTTGGCGGTGGCCGGTTTGAAGTGACGCCGGTCGAGCAGGGCATGACCAGCGAGATCAGGCAGGTTTGCCATGACCTGCATTACTGGGGCAATGATTATGTGCAGGCCAGGATGGTGGTGCGTTATGTGCCGGATGAAAAAGAAAATCCGGCCAATCCGGTTATCTTGCGGCCGTAAGGTAATCTGTCCGGTACCGGTTCCATCAGGTTAGCCGCCATCACCCTTCATGGCGTAATCCAGCTGCACAATATCGGCGGCCATTCCTTTCTGCCAGCCTTGTTCAGGCAGGTTCAGGCCGATGGTGATCATTACATGAATGCCATCAATGCTCATGTATTCGGCAAGATTCTTTTTCAGCTCGGCCAGTACATGGGCATCGACCGGAATATCGGCACTGAGTGTCTCGCCGCGCAATAACGTTCCAAGAATGATCCGGTTATCGGTTGTCCGTCTGTACGGTGGCGTTGCAGATTGTGCAAACACTAACCGGATGGGCGTATCGCGCCGGTCAAGCTGGGGCTCGTTGCGGATCACGCCCTCAATAATCAGGCGATTGGCAGAAGCATCTTCCGCATGACGCACGGCCTGATGTAATGAATACAGATGCTGCCAGCTGTTGACGGAAAAACGGCAGGTGATGGATGGGTTGCTCATGTGTTGTCCGGTGAAATTGCTGCGTAATGGTTTGTCTATATATCAGCAAGACGCCGTGATGTCAGGAGATGATTTTTGTTGTAGCGGCACAAACAGGTTTTCCGACCGGCGGGGTTTATAGGCCAGACGCGCTGGTTATACTGCTAAAAGCCGGGAGCTCCTTAAAGACAGGTACAGGTTTACCGGCACAGCGGCAGGAAGTTGCAGATTTTCCGTATTGCACGGATTGTTGAAAGAAATCAGTGATTGACACCTGAGGCACCAAATGATGACAACGAACACACATACTGCCATGCCAGAATCCTGGAACGGCAACAATCGCCGGGCACGCTACGACCGCCGCCTTGGCAGCGATCGCCGCACCCTGATCCGTTTTGAAACACTGGGCTGTGATCGCCGGCTGGGTACGCCACGGCGCAAGGCCGAGATGATCTGGGAACGGGACTGGTTTTCCCGGGGTGACAGGCACTGACCTACGCCACCGGCTGGTAGCTGACCCGGATGGCTTCCACAAAATATTCGTAAAGCTGCGGCTGCATGTGATGATGGACGTGCGGTTGCAGTGTGGCCACATGCTGTGATTCGACCGCCCAGCAATGGTACTGGTCATTCCAGAATGGCACGCCAAACAGTTTCAGTATGTCGTCTATCGACAGGTCATGCAGTTCTTCCTTGTCAACCAGGGTTTCTCCCTGCAATTCATACCAGTTGAGCAGCAATTTGATTCGTGTGTTTGACACAGTTGTCCTTGTGGCCGGGTTAAGCGGTTGCCGGTTTTTGTGAGTGGCACAGCATACCCGTTCGATTCCGCTGTCATTTGACTCGTATCAAAATCATTCCATATCCCGGTTTTTTTTTAGCGGTTGAGGCTGTGATAGGCATGTTATAAGCTTCAGACATTCGTCTGAATTTGTCGGGATATCGCGTGCACAAACTTGCCCAGATCCGCTTGGCGCGTCTCTTTGCTGCAGACAAACAGCTGCTGCTCGATGGCCGCCTGATCGGGCTGGAAAAGGAAACGCTGCGCGTGGCACCACAGGGCGGGTTGTCGCAAAAACCGCATCCGCGTTCACTGGGATCGGCGCTGACACATCCCTACATCACTACCGATTACTCCGAAGCACTCATGGAATTCATCACGCCGCCGTTCGGACACAGTTCCGATGCGCTGGCGTTTTTGCGCGATGCCCAGGCGTATGTGTACGGGCATCTGGATGATGAACAGTTATGGGCAACCAGCATGCCTTGCGTTGTGGCCTGTGAAGAAGGTGTGCCGATTGCGTGGTACGGCAGTTCGAATGCCGGCATGATGAAACATGTTTACCGGCGCGGCCTGGGTTACCGTTACGGCAAGGTGATGCAGGTAATTGCCGGTGTGCATTTCAATTATTCATTGCCGGAAAATTTCTGGCGGCTGTACCAGGAAATTGAAGGCAGCTCGCAAACGCTGCGCGAGTTTATCGACGAACAGTATTTTGCATTGATTCGCAACCTGCAACGTTTTGGCTGGCTGATACCTTATCTGTTTGGCGCTTCACCAGCGGTTTGCAAATCATTTCTTTGTGGCAAGTCAACCAGCCTCAGTGAGTTTGATGCCAATACCTATTACGGCCCTTTTGCCACATCGTTACGCATGGGCGATATCGGTTATCAGAATAACAAGGAAAATGAAATTGGCATCAAGGCCTGTTATCGCAATCTCGAAGCCTATATCCAGTCATTGCAGTATGCGATCAGTACACCCTACAAGGGCTATGAGGAAATCGGCGTCAAGGTAAACGGTGAATATCGCCAGCTTAATGCCAATATCCTGCAAATTGAAAATGAATATTACAGCACCGTCCGGCCCAAGCAGATTCTCGAAGGTTACGAAAAACCGACACTGGCGCTGAAGCGTCGCGGCGTGCGCTACATTGAATTGCGTTCGCTGGATGTAAATGCATTTGAGCCGCTGGGCATCAATGCCATGCAAATGAAGTTTATTGAGGCATTGATGGTGTATTGCCTGCTTCAGGACAGCCAGCAGATTTGTCACAACGAACAGTATGAAATCGACCAGAACGAACTTGATGTGGCACACAAGGGGCGTGATCCGCAACTGAAATTGCAGCGCGATGCGCGTGCTGTATCGCTCAGGCAATGGGCGCTGGAAATCTGTGATGACATGCAGGGCGTTTGTGAATTGCTGGATCGTTCGCATCCGGACAAGCCGTACATGAAGGCACTGGCGGAACAGCGGGAGAAAGTAACCGATCCGCAACTGACACCTTCAGCAAGGATGCTGCAAACGATGCGGGAAAACGGCGAGGGTTTTTACCGTTTTGCCCGACGCATGTCACAACAGCATTTTGATTACTTCAGGCAGGTTGAGATAACAGCGGAACAGCGCAGGTTCTTTGATGATCTGGCGGTATCTTCACTGCAGAAACAGGCGCAGCTGGAAGCGGATAACAGCCTGTCATTTGATGAGTTCCTGCAAAATTATTTCAGTCAGTGCTGACAGCAAACCGATATTCATTCCGGCAACCGGCAATCACAGGGTAATGCAAACATGGCATGCCAGTATTTTATTATTGATGCATTTACGCGCCAGAAATTCGAGGGCGCGCAAATTGCGGTGTTTCCCGATGCCGGTTCGCTGAATGAGAAACAGATGCAGCGTCTGGCCGGGGAGCTGAATTTGTCCGAGACTGTTTTTGTCTGTGCTGCAACAGATGGTGCATCACAATACCGGTTAAGAATTTTCTCGCCGCAACAGGAACTGGATTTCGCGGGGCATCCGGTTATTGCGGCCGGTTATGTTTTGCAAAAATCAGATACCCTGCAATCTGCAGCAGTGCAGGTACAGCTGAATTGCGAAGCACTTATGCTGCATACAGAAAACCTGGCTGGAGAAATCCGCGTCCGGTTTACAGTGCGGGCGGCTTCGGCGCTGGACAGTTTTGTGCCGTCGGCCAGGGAACTGGGCGAAATCCTGCATCTGGATGAAAAGCTGATTGAACAGTCTGCATTACAGCCCATGCTGGCCAGCTGCAATGGTGATTATTTGCTGGTGCCGGTTAAATCTGAAGCGGCATTCACTGCGGCGCATTTCAATGTCAACAAGTGGACGACTTCCTTTGTGGCGACACTGGCATCGCAAATTATTCTGCTGTGCAAAATGCCCTCCGCCGGGCAGGCAGAAAGTTACCGGGTGCGTTTGCTGGGTAAAAACATCGGTGACCGGGAAGATCCGCCAGTCGGTTCCGCGGCACCGGCTGCAGGTGTGTACCTGTTCAATGCGCAGAGTGATGGAATTCATCACGCCCTGTTGCAGCGTGGTGGTGATGACAGGCGCAAGAGCGTTATCGAAGTGACACTGGAAAAGTCGGCGGGTGAAGTGGTTGCAATTCATGTCGGCGGATACGCCGTGGCAACCGGTCGTGGTGTTATTGATTGCGATTGAGTGAGTAACGGTATTTCAGTATCAGGATGATGGCGGTCAACAGCAGTGTGACTATGTTGGAAATAATGATCGGCAGTGATTGCAGATAAATGCCGTAAATCAGCCACAACACCAGCCCCGCCGAAAAAATTCCAAACATGCCGGTGGAAATGTCATCTGCGGATTTGCTGCGCCAGGTTTTGATTACCTGCGGCACAAATGAAACCGTAGTGAGTGATCCGGCTGAAAGGCCGATGAGGTCAATGAGCGTCATAATTGCCAGTGGCAAGTTGCAAGTGCGAAGCAGCAAGGAAAAGTTTTTCTTGCTACTCGCAACTTCTTCCCTGCTGCTTCGGGTTAGCCAAAAATACAAAGATAAGCCGTATCGGCGGCAACCTTGAGCTGGAACTTGCTGTTCTCCGGTACAAAGAAAGTTTCGCCGGCATTCCAGGTTTTCCAGTTCTTGCCGTCGAGGCAGACATTGAGGGCGCCGGTGATGACGCGCATTTCTTCTTTCTTGCCGGTGTTGAATTCATATTCACCGGGCATCATCACACCTGCGGTGGCAGACTTGCTGCCGGTTTGCAGGGCGATGGATTTAACCTTGCCATCAAAATATTCGTTTACTTTCAACATGTGATTTCTCCACAGATTTCTATTAAAAATTTCAGGCCATGAGTTTTGGGCGAAACAGGAAAAATACCGCGCCGAGTATGCACAGGCCAGCCCATAAATAATCCAGTGTCAGTTTTTCCTTCATGTAATAAACCGAGAAGGGTACAAATACCAGCAGGGTGATGATTTCCTGCATGATTTTGAGCTGACCAATGTTCATTACCTGATGACCAATGCGGTTGGCGGGTACCTGCAGCATGTATTCAAACAGTGCAATTCCCCAGCTGATCAATGCGGCAATCAGCCAGGGTTTCTGCGACAGGTTTTTAAGATGCGCATACCACGCAAAAGTCATGAATACATTGCTGCACACCAGCAATATCATGGTTGCGGCATAGTGATTGATGGCGGGCATGTCGCGCGGTATCAATCAGACCAGTTGCAGACGCAGTATGCCTTCGAGCTTTTCTGCGGTTTCCGATTTGCCGGTGCGGCTGTCACCAACCAGTGCCACAGTGATGCTGACTTCGTCCGGTTTGTCCTGCATGCGTTTGCGTTTTTCAACAGCCTGGGTTTTGATGAGACCAATCAGATCTTCTGCCAGGCGAACCGGCCCTTCCTGTTCAACCCTGTCGCGATTGCTGTAACCGCAGCGCTGGATATCAGCATCTGTGTTGCCTTCATAGACGCCAGCCATCAGCTGGCTGCAGGCTACACCTACTTTCAGTTCGCTGCGGCTGATCAGGATATTCATGTCGCCGATAAAACCTTTTTCGTTATCGGCAAATTTTTCATACAGTTTCGGGTGCAGTATTTTGCCGTTTTTGTCCTTCAGTAACGGGAACGGATTGGCCCAGTAACTGCTTTCCTTGGCGCCGCGATGGGTTTGTGTGGAACCGGCGGCCACGCGCTCACCCAGGCGGAAATGCTGCAATGCATCTTCAATGTACATATCGGACTGAATGGTTGGTTTGCCGGGTTCAATCAGTGAAAAATTATTCATGTACAGCAAAATATCCAGCGGGTCATCGCGGAACAGTTCATTGACGTCGGTAACCGGAACAATTTGTCTGGCGTTGGAGCCGGTGTGCTTGTTGTAACCGACTTCACGTCCCTGCATTTGCAGTTTTGCTTCGGCGCTGAAACCATCAAGGCAGGCAAAGGCACCGGTTTCGGTGCCGCTGAAAATCGGCCGGGTAATATTGTCTTCACCTTTTACCAGCATGATCTTGCCCATGTCGTCGGCCTTGATATACATGCCAGCAATGTATGGTTTGTCATCCTGGTTAAAGCCAACAGCGTAACGGGTGCAACCGCAATGCAGGGGCAGTTCGCCGTTGAAAATGGCCAGAACATTGTGCAGGGTTAGTACCGGTTTCTTGACGTAACCGAAATATTTCAGCTCATCAATATTGGGTACCATGCCAATGAGCAGGTTGTTCGCCTCGTCGTAGTAATAACCGAGATCATTTTCCCTGGCAGTCGGGTCGCCAAAAAAGAAAACGCCATCGGGCGCACGGCCATTGATAATGTCTTCCACTTTGGCAAATGGAAACAGATTGAGCAGTCCCGGTTCCATTTCAATACAGCCACGTGATTTGTGGATGAACGCAACAATTAGTGAAGTGCCGACACGCAATGGCACGGAAACCCACTCTTCAATGTTGAAGTCGCGCAGGTTCAGTGGGTTGTGGTCGAGTTCATAAAAGGGTTTGACGCGCTTGTTCGATGGCGTGGTGTAATCGACGCCGGTTTTCATGTCGGCGGCAATGGTGAGCGGTACATGACCGAGCAGGGCATATTCTGCCGGGTAATTGAAATAGTGGCCGGAGATTTCACCGGCAGCGACATTGGGTGATGCATCCAGGCCGTAACTGCGGCGCACGCCTTCGTCCAGCCCCACCCTGGACAGAAGCAGGCGGCGTGTATCCAGGATCAGGTCAGCCAGAAGCTGTGCTTTTTCAGTGACTTTTTCCTTGACGGTTTGCGGTGTTTCGGCGCCGCTGGAAACCACTTCGTTTTGCAGGCGTACCACACGGGTGTAGGCCGCGCCACGGTAATGATGGAAAGCACCGTCCATGAACCGCACCAGTTCGCGCGCTGTCTCTTCCTCGTCGCTATTGGCAAAGGTTTCGGTTTCGGCAATGTAAATCAGGTCGCGGGCGCGCACCTGTTTGATGAATTCGATCTTGTGCCGGGCTTCCGGTTGCTGTTTTTCGGAACGGTTGTTCAGATCCGCAATAAAGGCTTCCTTGTAAATTTTCAGATAGCGGGCAAAAGCCAGGCTTCTGAGTAACTGGGCAGGAGTGGTACAGCCATCGCGAATTTCAAGTATGAGTTCCATGGAGTCTATGCCGGTAGGGTTAGGGTCTGGGGCGCCGGCATGATAATAAGAATCGTGCCAGCCTGCCAATCAGCTGCTTGGAGTCAGGCATCAAGAAATTTTGGTTCTTCGCGTACCGGCGCCGGTGAACTGACGGACGGTATGGTCTGAACAGGTGACCCGGATTATTAAGTTGCTGATATATAAGAGAACGCTAAAATTTGCCAAGTTATTGTTTCCTGACTACAATTCGCGCCACATGACCGGCCGGGCCGGTCTGATTGTCCAGTCTGTTCTGCCAAATGAATAACGACCTGCCGGGTTCTCCGGCACCAGACGCACCCCAAACTGAATGAAAACATCCCTTTTTCAGGGCGACCTGAACGTGTGTTTTCGGGTGTGCAAACATCAATATCAATTTAGGAAGCTC
>JAUPMA010000051.1 GCA_030836935.1 Pseudomonadota bacterium
CCAACATGCGCCAGTCGTAATCCGTGAGCGGATGGCGAATATCCATGATGATCACCAGCCCGCGCAGGTTGCTGCGGCCGCCCAGATAATTTTCCATCAACTTTTGCCAGCCCAGCCGCACGGCTTCGGGTACCTTGGCGTAACCATAGCCGGGCAGGTCAACCAGCCGCCGCTGTTCATCCAGATCAAAAAAATTAACCAGCTGGGTGCGCCCCGGGGTTTTGCTGGTGCGTGCCAGGTTTCTGTTCTGGCACAGTGTGTTGAGTGCGCTCGATTTGCCGGCATTGGAACGGCCTGCAAAGGCTACCTCGGCGGCGGCATCCTTGGGGAATTGGGCGGGTTTGGCGGCGCTGATGAGGAACAGGGCGCGGTGATAGTAGTTATTCATCGGCGGATGGTAACAGGCGCGCCGGGTGTTTCAAATCAACCTGTGTGAACGTAGCCTGACTGCTTTTACTTCGTATCTGGCTTTCTTTGCGACTTCGCGGCTTTGCGTCAACTCTTTAATGATTTTAAGGTTTTGCATCAGTCTGTCTGAGTAGCGTATGCGAAATTGCTGAAATGCAACCTCTGGTGTAGACTTGCGCCACTTTTTTTGGGCCGGTAAACGGCAGTTCAGGCTGGAGATAACACAATGAATTCGAAGATTTTCAAAACCTTGGCCGCAGCGGGTTTGCTGGCGGGCTTTCAGGCCAGTGCCTTTGCAGGCGATGCCGCCGCCGGCGAAGCCAAGACAGCCATGTGCGCAGGCTGTCACATGCCGGATGGCAACAGTGTTGTGGAGATGTTTCCCAAACTGGCTGGTCAGGGTGAGCAATACATTGTCAAGCAACTGGTAGATTTCAAGACCGGCAAACGCACCAATGACACCATGGCCCCCATGGCCATGGCTGTTGCCGATGAAGATATGGCAGATGTGGGCGCCTTCTTCGCCAAGCAGGTGGCAACAGCCAGCACCGCCGATGAAACCAAGGCGGCACAGGGCAAGGATCTGTACCGTGGCGGCAACATCAATACCGGTGTTCCGGCCTGCATGGGATGTCATGGTCCAGCCGGCAGCGGCAATGCGCCGGCGAAGTATCCGTCACTGGGCGGTCAGCATGCGGCTTATCTGGTATCACAGCTCAATGCATTCCGCGATGGTACCCGCAGCAATGATCCAAATGGCATGATGAGCCAGGTGGTGGCGCGCATGACTACAGCCGAAATAGAAGCCGTGGCCAATTACATTGCCACGCTTAAATAAGCGTTCAGGACATACGCCAACTGGCAGAATGCAAAGGGGTGAAGATTCACCCCTTTTTTGTGCCTGTGCCATAATCCCGAAATTTCCATTAGAAAATACGCCCCCGCTTGATCTTTGAATACACAAGGAATTTTCCTCAGTCGGAAATACGGCACGGTATTCCGCTCCTTCTGAAAACTCCTTGTGTATTCAAATCTCTACGCGATCATCACACTTTCTAATGGAAGTTCTGGGATAATGCATAAACTTTTGCGCTAGCGTTAAATCATCTGACAAGAATTCATAACAGGAGTCGCTCATGAAATCAGTTTCTGTCAAACGGTTCTTCTGGATTTTGCTGCTGTTGCCGGCACTGTTGCATGCAAAGGAATACAAGGAAGGTGAAGATTACATCAGGCTGGCCACGCCGCTGCCGACGCAAACCGGCGATAAAATCGAAGTGCAGGAATTTTTCTGGTATGGCTGTCCGCACTGTTTCCAGTTTGATCCCAAGCTTGAGCGCTGGTTAAAAAACAAACCGGCCAATGTTGAATTTGTACGCACTCCGGCACCGCTTAACCCGGCCTGGATGGTACACACCAAAACGTTTTATGCACTGGATGCCATGGGCAAAATTGACCAGTTCCATGTAGAACTGTTCAATGCCATGCACGTTGCCAGGCTCAAATTATTTACGCAGGAAGCCATTGCCGATTATCTGGAACAAAAAGGACTGGACAGAAAAAAATTCCTCGATATGTTTAATTCATTTCCGGTGGACTCGCGTGCACGCAAGGCAGCACAACTTGGCAGCCAGTATAAAATCAGCGGCGTACCAACCCTGACAGTAAACGGCAAATATGTTATCAATACCAACAGAACCGGCGGATTTGATGAGGCGCTGAATGTTCTGACCTATGTGGTAAACAAGGAAATCGAGGCAAAATAATTCCGGTTCAATTGATAAAAGAAGGCCAGTCACATGACGGATAATTCATCAGGCCAAAGCGCAGATCAGTGGAAGAAAAAATTCTACGATCAGATTGATCAACTTGAAAAAAAAGAAGGCGAGTGGGAAAAACTCGAGACTCTGCTCAAACGCACAATCGGCCGTTTGAGTCTTGCTGCTGAAGGGCATCATCGTCCGCTGGATCAGTACATTCGTGATGTGCGTGACAGCGTGCGTGACAAGGTCAATTCACAGCGGCTGGAATCCGTCCTGGATAAACTATCCGCCGCCCTGGTAAAAATAGAAGAACAGAAAAATACGCCACCACGCCAGATTGTCTCGGTTTTGCAGCAGCTGACCGAATCCCTGGCGCTACCGGAATCCTGCCGCAAGGCGCAGGAAAAACTTTCCAAAAAAATTACCAAAGCAGATGACAGTGAATACGAGGCGCTGGTCAAAGAGTGGCTGGCCCTGCTTAAAACGGCGCTGACTTCTCTTTCCGGCGCACAAACGGATATGGCTCCCGGGAAAGAAAAAAAACCGGGTTTGCTGAATCGTTTGCTCGGTGGCGCGATGGACAGTGCAGGTACCGTGCAAACTGTTGCAGGGCAGGCGAACGCGCCGGCAGCAATGAATGATCTGGAAACTTATCGCGGCTATTTGGTGTCGTTTCTCGACAAACTGGATAACAACGCATCACCCGATGGCCGTTTGGCCGCGCTGCGTGTGATGGCGCGCGATGCGCATGAACGTGTTGAACTGGATAACCTTTCTGCAAGCCTGGCGGCCATGCTCTGTGAAGTCAGGATGGCAGATAAAACCATGCCGCCAGGTAATGATGCAGAAGTCAGGGATGACATGCAGCCTTCCATCCAGGAACTGCTGATACGGTTGCTGGAGCAGCTGGTTGTACCGCCCGACCTGATTGGCGAAGTTGAAGTCATGAAGTCGCGGCTGGAAAAAGAAACAGCGCCAGCTGATTGGCAGAAATTGCTGAAAGATGTAGCGATTCTGATTAACTCCATCCGCAGCCGCATGCAAAGGGAAAAACAGGAGTTTGAAGTTTTCCTTCAGCAAATAACCAATCGCCTCAAGGAACTGGACAATTATTTGCAAACCGAAAGCAACAGCCTGCAACAGGCCGAACAGCAAAGTCGCGGCTTTGATGAAAAAATGAATATCGAAGTGGATGATATCCGTCAGGATGTCAGCCAGGCCAGTGATCTCGAAGAACTCAAGCACAGCGTGCAAAATCGCCTGGACGTTATTTCAAGACACATC
The DNA here is from genome assembly GCA_030836935.1 of Pseudomonadota bacterium. GTDB lineage: Bacteria > Pseudomonadota > Gammaproteobacteria > SZUA-229 > SZUA-229 > JACPVK01. Next base: position 3,456 of record JAUPMA010000051.1, read on the forward strand.
AAGGATTACCGCGGCGCAGAACAGACCCGTATTGCCGAAGCGCAAAACAGCGTTATTACCATGCAGTCACGCATGACCACGCTGGAACGGGAGGCGCAAAATCTCAAAACTGTACTGGTGGAAAAAAATCGCCAGGCCCTGTCTGATGCGCTGACAGGAATACCCAACAGACTGGCGTACGAACAGCGTGTGCATGAAGAAATCGGACGCTGGAAACGCTTTGGCAATCCGCTGAGTCTTGCAATATGGGATGTCGATTATTTCAAGAAAGTCAATGACACCTACGGCCACAAAGCCGGAGACAAGGTGCTAAAAACAATCGCGCAATTATTGGTGCAACGCATTCGCAATACTGATTTCATGGCGCGTTTTGGCGGCGAGGAATTTGTCATGCTGCTGCCTGGCACCAAGGAAGAAGAAACCCTGCGCCTGGTGAATGAACTGCGCAAGCAGGTTGAAGAATGCGGCTTTCATTATCACGGCACGGCGGTAAAAATTACCGTGTCCTGTGGCGTCAGTTCTTTTCATGCCGACGACACACTGGAACAGGTGTTTGATCGCGCCGACAAGGCGCTGTACCGCGCCAAGAAAGGCGGTCGCAACCAGTGTGTGATTGCGGCGGTTCGGTCAGATTAATTTTATATTCAATGCGGCAGTAACAGCTGAGGGCTGATCATGGCTGTCGGTTGACGGGTAACAGTTTAGCCAAACGCGGAAGATTAAGGATTGGTTGCCATGTCTGCACTCACCGCATTGCGGTCAATAAGCTTGCTGATATGAATTCAAATGTAGGGCGCAATAAACGCAGTGCATTGCGCCGTATTTTTAAAATGGTATTTGGCTTGTGATGGCTA
>JAUPMA010000052.1 GCA_030836935.1 Pseudomonadota bacterium
GATCAAACTCATTTTCCATTTCTGAAAAAATTGGCTTGGCCTCATCCAGCAATTGCACCGGCACGTCCAGCTCGAAGTTTTCCTGGTCAATGGTGATATGCAATTTCATTTCGCAGATTCCCGATGTGTAATGCCGGCCATTATATCAAGCCGTTACGCAGCCAAACCCGACAGATTTCGTGACAAATAACGCGCCGGTACATACTGAATGCACTCGAATAAAAAACCTTTTCGAACCGCTTCAATTCGTTCCATGGAACCAACAAAAAAGGCCGCATCTGCGGCCTTTTTTGTTGGTTTGTACATATTGATTAACGCTTGGAACCTACCCGGGCATGCGCTTCGTCAACCAGCGCCATGGCTTTCTTCATGTAGGCTTCACGGTAACCGTCGAGGACAGAACCGGATTCGGGATTAAAGTAATCCTTCGCATCGATGCCATTCTTGTGTTCTTCTGCGATGAATTTTCTCTGCATTTCGATCAGTTCTTTGATCATGGTCTTTCTGTCACTCATTGCCTCACCTCATGTCTGTATGGTTACTACCAATCGGCGTTTAGTATAGCCGTGGCCTGATATGGCGCCTCTACCCCATAGGGAATAGAGGTACTGTATAGCTACCGGATATTAATAGCCACCCTTGCGATTGCTCTTCGGCAGGCCGGCAATCTTGCGGCCCTGCTTGCTGGGCGCACCAGGAAACAGGTCGTAGGTATCCTTGCTGCTGGGCTTGGAACCCCAGATATCACCCATCGCTTTCAGGATGGCGCGTTCGTTGGGTTCGTTACCGCCGTTGTTTATATGCTCATCGCGCAGGTATTTGAGCAGGTCCCAGTGTTTCTGGGTCAATTCGATGTTGTCTTTCTTGGCCAGAACCACAGCAACCTCTTCGCTCCAGTCATTCACGTTAGCCAGATAGCCTTCAGCTGTGGTTTCAATGGAATTGCCGTTTACGTCCAGTGACATAGTCTTTGCCTCTATTACGGTTAATCAGGTAGAAATTCGAGGGGCGCTAATAGACCACAAGTTGCCGAAAATGTCACTTATCCCTTTAGATATATCAACTGCCGCTGAAGTGGGTTTTGTCAGCCATATCACCCACCGGCTTGACGCTTTTATGCGGAATAAACAGGCCAAACCCCATTTCCCTGCCCCTGCCTACACCCCGGCGTTGCAGGGTTACCGAGGCTTCCGGGTCGAAATCAGCCACCATGATGCTCAGGGTAGGCTGCCTGCCTTGCGGGGTAGTGAAAGTGTGGCCCATGCCGCAGAGCATTTTTTTGGCCCTGATGCCCAGGACATTCATTTCCGCGATAACTCGCTGCATGAACCGGTCTTCATCTTCCCCGGGTTCAACCAGCACATAGCGTGAGAAGAGGGCACCCAGTGCCGACAACGGCTTGATCTGGTATCCGCCGACCAGAACACGGCATCCCCCGACATCCAGTGTCTTGCCCCGCAGCACTTCTACCTCTGCCAGGCGTTCGCGCGGCAGGCGCAGCTGCATGCGCGAACGCCGTGACAAATAAATAAAACCCGATGTATCCGCATCACCCGGACGTACCCAGCCGTTACCGCTGGATGCGCCATGAATCAGATGCACACCGGCTTCTTTCTCCTGTAGCAGCCAAGGGAGGTGTTCGAGCAACGCCTGTGACAAATCATGCGCATGATCCAGCGCAATCTGTTTGCAGTCGATCTGAAAGGAAACATCAACCACATCATCCGGTACGACGAAGGAAGGCTTTACATCATCTTCTTGCCACAACATATTCAACCTCTTGCCAATTGCCGGCCCGCCGCGCTCACTGGATCAGCGATCATGCGAGGTGAAAGCTGACTCAAGCCGGTCTTCCCAGTCATTGGGTGTATCCGGAAACGGCGGACGCACATCAATCTGGAAAAACATGGCGCCATTACGGGCACGCTGTTTCAGGTTGGCAACAAGATCTGCAAAACAGCTCAGCTCATGTTCCTGCATTAATACTTCACTTAAATACAGCATGTTCACCTATCATCAGACCATGTATTGATGATCCGGTCGAAATATCTGGCCCGATAAAGCAGGCGGGATTTTTCCGGAGCGGGATCATCCGTAAAACCGCTGCGACAATGCAGCACGTTATTACAAATTATACCCTCGCCCGGTCGCATCCTGTACTTAATAACAAAGGGGTTTTTGTCAGCAAGCAGCGCTGTCAGGGCAGCGGTGGCGGCGCGAGTGTCTGCATCATCACGCCAGATGACATTGCGGCGGCGGGCACTGTAGCGCATGTGCAACTGGCCAGTCTGCGGATCAACCGAGAATACCGGTCCACTACGCGCCTCGCGGATCATTTCATCGCCTTCCATATTTGGCGGAATGGTCATTACATCCTCCTGCATCAAGGCCTGGATGTATCCGGGATTCTGGTCACGCAGCTGGATGTAGGCTATTTCGTGATCCAGCAGACTGTTCTCGCCTCCTTCCCTGGCTTCACGCACGCAATGCAGCAGCACCGCGCAGATACGCTGTTCCGGCAAATTGTAATATCCATCGGTATGCCAGCTCAGCGGCCTGCTGGAATAAGGTATGTAGCCAGCCTTGCGCCCGGTATCCATTACCTGCAATGAACTGATACTGTCCTGGTCGGCGCACAGATTGCCATCCAGATGCACCAGCCCCAGGCATTCGCCCAGGGTGCGGACGAATTCCTTGTTGCCAGCCTCCGGATGACGCAACCGATAAATAGCCATGTTGGTTTTTTTGCAAAGCCGCGCAATCGATTCGCATTGCGACAGAACCGGCTTGTCGCTGTCTATCTCCACCAGTAAATCCTGTGGTGTACGGGGGTATGCCTGTAACTTGCGTTGCCGCCAGTCCTTATAGGCGCGGTCATCAACAAGAGAGAACGGACTGTCTGAGCTGCTCATTAAAATCACTCGCCACCTGTAATCTGGTTTCGCAAAATTTTACCCGCATGGCGGGATTCCCTTGGATATTTTTAGTGCTATATTGTCACCCCCTTGAAAGCGCGGCAGTAATTTACGTTGAATCAGAGTCTGGCTATCTCTTTTGGGATAGCACGAATATCAGCCACCCCCCCATGGGTAGGGTATTCGCCACCAGAAACTGACAATAGACTACTGCACACTGAAAAGGGTAATCCCTGCATTGCAGGAATTACCAAGATTTTCAACCGTATGGGCTGTATGCCATACAAAACCGGGGCACAGGCTTAACGTCCACCCCCAGGATAATTTACCTGTCGTCCCTACTACGGAGATCGCCATGGCTGCTAAGAAAATATATGAAACCCCTATGCTGGATGTACTCGAGGAAGGCCCCTGGCCGAGCTTCGTATCCGGCATCAAGAAACTGCGTGATGAACATCCCAGCGAATTCATCAACAGCATCACCAGCTCCCTGCTCGGACAGCTGGAACACTCCTACGAAACACGCAAAGGTTACTGGAAAGGCGGCACCGTATCCGTATTCGGCTATGGCGGCGGCATCATTCCTCGCTTTTCCGAAGTGGCCGATGCATTTCCGGAATCAAAAGAATTTCACACCATCCGTGTACAGCCCACACCGGGCAATTACTACACCACCAGCATGCTGAACCAGCTGGCAGACAGCTGGGAAAAACATGGCTCCGGCCTGGTAACCTTCCATGGTCAGACCGGCAACATCATGTTCATCGGTACCACCACTGAAAAAACCCAGGCATTCTTTGATGAAGTCAATGAATACGGCTGGGATCTCGGCGGCGCCGGCCCCTGCGTACGTACCGCCATGTCATGCGTTGGTTCAGCCCGCTGCGAAATGTCCAACTGCAACGAGCACGCCATTCAGCGCTGGCTGGTACACAGATTTACCGATGACGTTCATCGTCCTGCCCTGCCCTACAAATTCAAGTTCAAGGTTTCGGGCTGCCCTAACGACTGCCAGAACTCAATTGAACGCTCTGACTTTGCAGTGATCGGTACCTGGCGTGATGACATGAAGGTTGATCAGGCCGAGTTCAAGAACTACTACATGAAGACCAAGGGCCGTCAGTACATTATTGACAACGTCATTACCCGTTGCCCGACCAAGGCATTGTCACTGGGTGCAGATGACAGCCTGATCGTCAACAACAAGGATTGCGTACGCTGCATGCACTGCCTGAACGTCATGCCAAAAGCACTGCATCCCGGAGACGACAAGGGCATCAGCCTGCTGGTTGGCGGCAAGCGCACACTGAAAATCGGTGACCTGATGGGTACAGTTATCATCCCGTTCAAGAAAATGGATACCGAGGAAGACTACCAGAGCCTCGTAGACCTGGCCGGCGAAATCATTGATTTCTGGGCAGAAAACGGTCTGGAACACGAACGCTGCGGTGAAATGATCGAACGTATCGGCCTGGTCAACTTCCTGGAAGGCATCAACATTGATGTAGACCCCAACATGATCAAGCACACCCGTCAAAGCTCATACATCCGTATGGATGGCTGGGATGACGAAGCAGTCAAATGGTTTGAACGCAAGGCTGAAGCGGCTAACGCCTGATTCATCTGATGCAATGACGGTGGGGCGAAAGCCCCGCCTTTTTACAGTTTTAACCTTAAATAATTTGAGGAAATAGCAATGGCTGATTTACGCCCGCCGATTGAGTCCGGATGCCCAGATGGTTTCCAGTACATGCATCCTGTAATGCGCCGCAACTTCGGACAATGGAAGTACCACACTGATCCACGTCCTGGCGTTCTGTGTCACGTTGCCTTCAGTGGCGAAAAAGTATTTACAGTCAAAGTGGGTACCCAGCGTATTCTCGACCTGTTCACCCTGCGCACCCTGACCAAGATCGGTGATGACTACGCAGACGGCTATATCCGCTTCACCATCCGTTCAAACGTCGAATACATCGTGGCTGACGAAGCCAAGGTTGAACCGCTGATCAAGGCCATCGAAAAGGCCGGATTTGTTGTCGGCGGTACACGCAACTCAATCACCACCCTGTCACATACCCAGGGCTGGCTGCATTGCGATATTCCCGGCACGGACGCATCCGGTGTTGTGAAATCCATGATGGACGAGCTGATTGGCGAATTCAAAGCCTGGAACATGCCAAACCGTGTTCACATGACCACTTCCTGCTGCCAGATTAACTGCGGCGGCCAGGGTGACATCGCCATCAACGTCCAGCACACCAAGCCGCCCAAAATCAATCACAGCCTGGTTGCCAACATCTGCGAACGCCCGACTGTTGTTGCCCGTTGCCCGGTAGCGGCAATTCGCCCGGCACTGGTTGACGGCAAACCGTCTCTCGAAGTGGACGAAAAGAAATGTATCTGCTGCGGCGCCTGCTTCCCGCCCTGCCCGCCGATGCAAATCAACGATGCCGAGCACACCAAGCTGTCCATCTGGATCGGCGGCAATCACTCCAACGCCCGTGGCAAACCGACTTTCCAGAAACTGGTTGCATCCGGTATCCCCAACAATCCGCCGCGCTGGCCCGAAGCTACTGCGATCGTCAAGCGTATTCTGAAGTGCTACAAAGAAACGGCGCGTGACTGGGAACGTGTTGGTGAGTGGGTTGAACGTATTGGCTGGCCGCGCTTCTTTGAACTGACCGGTCTGCCGTTCACCAAGTACCACGTTGACAACTGGCGCGGCGCGCGTAACAGCCTCAACGCCTCGACTCATATCCGTTTCTGAGATAAGGATAAGAGATGAAATTCGGTATTCTGATTAACGAAGGTCCGTTCACGCACCAGGCAGCTGATTCAGCGTATCAGTTTGCCAAGGCGGCAATTGCCGGCGGTCATGAAATCTTCCGTGTGTTTTTTTACCATGACGGGGTCAACAATGCGTCCGACTATTCGGTACCTCCGCAAGATGACCGCAACGTAACCGACAACTGGGTAAAACTCGCCGAAGCCAACAAGATAGACATGGTCGTCTGCATTGCCGCCGCGCAACGCCGTGGCCTGCTGGATGCCAACGAAGCCCAGCGCCAGGGGAAACGGGGTGACAACATTGCACCAGTGTTCCGTATTTCCGGACTGGGCCAGTTGGTCGAAGCCGGTATTGAGTGTGATCGCCTGCTGACTTTTGGCGATTAAGAGCATTGATTAAAGAAGGTAGCGACGACTATGGCTGAGCCCTGGGAAGAACAAAGCGAAGGTACGGTTAAGAAATTCATGTTCGTTAACCGCAAGGCACCTTATGGCACCATTTACGCTCTCGAATCACTTGAGGTTGTATTGATTACAGCTGCATTTGATCAGGACGTAAGCCTGGTATTTACAGATGATGGCGTGTTCCAGATCAAGAAAGGTCAAAGCACGGCAGGAATTGGCATGAAAAATTTCTCGCCAACCTATCGCGCACTTGAAGGTTACGACATTGAAAAACTCTATGTTGACAAAGAGTCTCTTGATGCGCGCGGCCTGACAGCTGCTGACCTGATCGTCGACGTGGAAATCCTGAGCCGTCAGCAACTGGCGGATCTCATGAACGAACAAGACGTCGTAATGAGCTTCTGAGGAAACGAACATGGCAATGCTGCATACAGTAAACAAATCACCCTTTGAACGTGTTTCCCTGGATTCATGCATCAGCATGGCCCAAAAAGGAAGCTCGGTTCTGCTTATCGAGGATGGTGTATACGCCGCTTTGAAAGGTACCACGGTATCCGACAAAGTCAGCAAGGCAATGGATGGCATTACATTCTACGTGCTGGGCCCGGATCTGGCGGCCCGTGGAATGACTGAAGATCGCATAATCAGTGGTATCAAGGTTGTTGATTATGCGGGCTTTGTAGATCTGACCACTAAGCATGAGAACTTTCAGGCTTGGTTATAATTTTTTTCAAGCTTAATTTTAGGAGTAATAGACATGCCAATCGAAGTTAACGGTAAGAGTCTCGAAACAGATGAAGAAGGCTACCTGACCGACCTGAACCAATGGGAACCGGAAGTTGCCACCATCATGGCCAATCTGGAAAACCAGCCCCTGACTGACGCTCACTGGGAAGTAATCAACTTCCTGCGTGAATACTATGACGAATATCAGATCGCACCGGCTGTTCGTGTTCTGACCAAGGCTATCGGCAAGAAGCTCGGGCCTGAAAAGGGTAA
>JAUPMA010000053.1 GCA_030836935.1 Pseudomonadota bacterium
ATGACGTCACGGCGCGAGAAAAAAATTACAGGCGCTGTTTTTTGGCCAATAAAAAAGCCCCTTTAACGGGGCTTTTTTATTGGCCAAAAAACAGCACCTGTATTTTTCTCGCGCCGGAAACTAATCAAATATTTTCTGCCACCAGCGGCGGCGGTTGTTGCTGGGGCGCAAAGCATTTTCGAGATTGATGGGCGGCATTTTCGACATCACCCAGCCGGGCAGCGGCGGGTTTTCACTGTAACCGCAACTGACGCCGAGATTGTGCGGGTCAAAAATTTTGATGAATGCTGGATGCTGATGATCATCGGCATAAACAATGGCGCAATAATCCTCATCGTGTTCGGCGCGCAGCAATGCATCCATTTCGGTAATGAATTTCAGCAGCTGATCCTTGCCGGTAGTACTGACCGGTACTTCGTCACCCACATGATATATGTACCAGCTGTCATCAGCCTGGCTGCGCAGCGTATTCCAGAATACAGTCAGGTCATCCCAGCGCAGCAACGAGGAAAACCGGCCGCGAAATGCGGCGACATAGGGTTCAACAATAACGTCCGATGGTTTTGCACTCATGCCTGCACCTCGTGTTTTATGATTTCATCCAGCCAGCTTTCAATGCCGGCGCCGGTTCGTTGTAAAAATTCGCGATCATTATAAATGCTGGCAATCAGCGTCATCCCCTGCATGCGCGCGAGCAGTTCCAGCGCCAGCTGATCAGCACGCGCCGGCGTCACACCCAGCGCTCCGAACTGCCCGGCACACCAGTGGCGCAGCACATCGAATACCGCCGTGATCTGCGCCCGCGATGCCTCCGCCGAAGGTGACTTGCCCAGCTCGGCGCTGAGCGTGCCAAAAGGGCAGCCATATTGCAGCACCTGTTCGTTTTGCAACGGCTGGCGCACAAAAGCCAGCAAGCGGGCATGCGGATCATCTGTCGCCTGCGTGCAGGCTTTCAGCATCTGGCCGAAACTTTCTACCCGCGAATCCATCACGGCATCGAGTATGTCTTCCTTGGTTTTGAAGTAATAATAAAAATTGCCGCGCGGCAGGCCGGTAGCATCCGAAATATCGCTGAATGAAGTACGGTTATAGCCACGCACATAAAACAACCGGTCTGCCGCCTCGATGATGCGCTGGCGATTGGTGATACCCTTGGTGGCCATAAATTTCTGCAACCGACATTCAGACTCGGACAATCGTATGACTCCACTGCCCGGATTTCAATTACCCGCATGAACGCCCTGCATATTCGCAACCTCTGTAAAACCTACAAAAACGGCACCCGTGCCCTGAAAGGCGTGGATTTAACCGTGGGCGAGGGTGAATTTTTTGCCCTGCTCGGCCCCAACGGCGCCGGCAAATCCACTGTTATTGGCATCCTCGCCGGGCTGATCAACAAAACATCGGGTGAAGTTAAAGTTTTCAGCCACGACATCGACACCCAGCTCGCCGCCGCCAAATCCTGCCTCGGCCTGGTGCCGCAGGAATTCAACTTCAACCAGTTTGAGCCGGTGGAAGAAATTCTCATCAACCAGGCCGGCTATTACGGCATTCCCCGCACGGAAGCCCGCGCACGCGCCGAAAAATACCTGCGCCTGCTGGAACTGTGGGACAAACGCCGGGTAATGGCGCGCGAATTATCCGGTGGCATGAAGCGACGGCTGATGATTGCACGCGCACTGGTGCATCAACCGCGATTGCTGATTCTCGACGAACCCACCGCCGGCGTGGATATCGAAATCCGCCGCTCCATGTGGCAATTTTTGCGCGACATCAACCGCGATGGCACCAGCATTATTCTCACCACGCATTATCTGGAAGAAGCGGAAAACCTGTGCAGCAACATCGCCATCATTGATCATGGCCGCACCATCGAACACACCAGCATGCGCGCCCTGCTCAACCAGCTGAACATGGAAACCTTTGTGCTCTATCTGGCCGATCACATCAGCAAACTGCCGCCGGATATTCCCGGTTACGAATTGCGCGCCCTGGATGAAAATACACTGGAAGTGGATGTGCAACGCGGCCACGGCATGAATCGGATTTTTGAAACCCTGTCAGCGCACAACATTCAGGTGCTGGGCCTGCGCAACAAGAGCAACCGGCTGGAACAATTGTTTGTGCATCTGGTGGAAAAAAACCGCAACAATCCGGCATTACGCGAATCACTGCAACAAACCCTGCAAGACAACACAAGTGCAAACACACAATGAATCTCCAGCCCGCATAATACGGATTAGCCAAGCGTAATCCGCCGCATGTTTCCTCATCAAACAACATCCGTTTAATCATTTAAATTTCCAGCCGCAAAGAATGACTGCACACTATTGGCTTCCCGGAACCGATGCTTGTTGCATGCTAACTGCAGCTTGCCTCAAGCCCGATAAAGGACTAAATTTGGTCCTGTCAAACCTATGGACAACACCCATGCGCTATTCATCCCAAATCAAACCCATCAGTTATCTCAAGGCCAATGCTGCCGAAGTGTTGAAAGAGCTGGCTGAGCAGCGCAGGCCAATGGTGATTACCCAGAATGGCGAAGCCAGGGCGGTGATTCAGGATGTGGCGAGCTATGATGAAACACAGGAAACACTGGCCTTGCTGAAAATACTTGCGCTGGGTAATCAGGATATTGAGGCGGGCAAGGTGCGGCCCGCAGCGGATGCCATAAAGCGGCTGCGTGCAAAGAAGGCGCGAGCGTGAAGCATTACGAGGTTCTGTTCACTGCGGGCGCCGAACAGGACATGGAAGCGCTTTACAATTATGTTGCTGAATATGATTCGCCCGCCAGCGCCGATGCATTGCTGGACAAGATACTGCATGTGGTCGAGAGTCTCGCTACACATCCAGAGCGAGGTACATACCCCAAGGAATTACAAAGTCTTGGCATACGTGAATATCACCAGATTATTTTCAAACCCTATCGCGTGATTTATCGCGTGATTAACCGGCAGGTTGTCATTTATCTCATTGCGGATGGCAGACGTGACATGACAAGCCTGCTGTCCATGCGGTTGATGAGTCCGCAATAAACGCATTATTCCCGTCAACACCGGCGATCAAGGCGCGATATATTGAGGTAATCATGACGCTGCAACAACAATTCACCGCCTACAAAACCATCGTCATCAAGGAATACCTGCGTTTTATCCGCATCTGGATTCAAACCGTGTTGCCGCCGGCAATTACCACCGCGTTGTACTTTGTGATTTTTGGCGAACTCATCGGCAGCCAGCTGAGTGATATTGATGGCTACCGTTACATGGATTACATCGTGCCCGGCCTGATATTGCTGGCGGTCATCAGCAATGCCTACGCCAATGTGGTGTCGTCGTTTTATTCCAGCAAATTCCAGCGCAGCGTCGAGGAGTTGCTGGTATCGCCGGTGCCCAA
>JAUPMA010000054.1 GCA_030836935.1 Pseudomonadota bacterium
ACACCCGCCAGGCTGACAGCCGTAGTGGTTTTGCCGACTCCGCCTTTTTGATTGGCTACCGCCCAGACTCTCATGGTGCTGCCTGCGGCGGTTCACTGCTTGATGAATCCGGCAATTGGCTTTGCACATTCTGTGTTGCCGGATTTCTGTCCGCATCTGTTGCCGTCGCCCGGGCAGGCAGTGATCTGGCCGCATAGGGTGAAGTGGGACCAAACATATCTTCACCCGACAACATGCGGATAATCACGCGACGGTTTTTTTGCCGGTCAGCTTCCGTATAGTTGATCACCGCCGGGCGAAACGCGCCAAAGCCGACAGCGCCCAGCCGCGATGGATCAATACCGGCATCGGCAAACAGGCGCACCACACTGGCCGCGCGCGCCGCCGACAACTCCCAGTTGGATGGAAATTTTACGGTGTTGATCGGCAAATCATCGGTGTAACCTGAAACATAAATCGGATTTCCCGAATCACGGAAAGCCTCGACAAGATTGCTCAAAATTTCATTGGCCGGTTGTGACAGTTCTGCGCTGCCGCTGCCAAACAGAATGCTGGTATTGATTTCAACTTCCAGCCACTTCTCGTTACCACGCACCGCAATCTGGCCCTTCTTGATGAACGGACGCATGCGATCCTCAATCTTTGCCGCTGTCGCCGTCATCGAACGCAAACCGGCATTGTCCTCCTGCCCCAATGCAATCGGCGCCCGCTGCACCGAAATCCCCAACTGCTGCGCCGGTTGCACATCGATATTGGATTGCTTGTGAAAAGCTTCGGACATGGAATCGGACAGAACACGATACTTGCCCTGATTCACCGATGAAATGGAATACATCACCACAAAAAATGCAAACAGCAGCGTAATGAAATCAGCATAGGACACCAGCCAGCGGTGACTGTTTTCTCCTTCTTCTTGAATTTCACGACGACGCATATTCTTTACCAAAGTAGCAAGCAGCAAGTACGAAGTAGCAAGGAAATGCTTTTACTTGCACCTTGCTACTTGCAACTTGCCACTCGGTTAGCGCAAATAACTTTGCAGCCGCGATTCGATATTCCGCGGGTTATCGCCATCTGCAATACTCACGATGCCTTCCATCACCATTTCATATTGCACCACGCGCTGCTGCACCATGGTCTTCAGCTTGCCGGCCATGGGCAAAAACAGCAGGTTGGCAAATCCCACACCGTAAATCGTTGCCACAAATGCCGTGGCGATGCCCGAACCCAGCTTGCCCGGATCAGCCAGGTTATTCATGACGTGAATCAGGCCCATCACCGCGCCGAGAATGCCAATGGTCGGGCTGTAACCGCCCATCACTTCATACACTCTGGCGGCCTGCAACTCGAAGCGTTCCATGACACCGATTTCGGTTTCCAGCACATTACGTATGGCCGCCGGTTCATTGCCATCCACCAGCAGTTGCAACCCTTTTCTGGAGAACAAATCAGTTTCTGCCTCGGAAGCGTTTTCCAGTGCCAGCAGGCCTTCGCGCCGTGACATGTGGCTCCAGTTCACCACTTTCTCCAGAGTGTCCTCGAGATTAACCGGCGGCATGACAAACACCCAGCGCGCCATTTGCATGGCACGCAAGAACACCGGCAACGAGGTTTGCAGCATGGCAGCACCCAGGGTGCCGCCACCCACAATCAGCAGGGCAGTAAACTGAAAAAGCTGGCTGGCCTGGCCACCTTCGAGGAAATTGCCGCCCACAACGGCAAGCAGCGCCAGAACGACGCCGATTACGCTCAGAAGGTCCATGTCAGGTTTTTTCATATCAGTCTGGAAATCAGGAATTCAAACCCAGCTTTTTGGCTATATCGGCCAAAGGCAGAATTTGTTCAGCGATATTTGCAACCGCCGCCGGCATGCCATAGATGGTGCTGGTGGCTTCATCCTGCGCCCAGATGGTGGCGCCGCGTGACTTGAGTTTGTTACAGCCTTCGCGACCATCGGCTCCCATGCCGGTAAGGATAACGCCCAGTACCCGGCCGCCCACGGAGCTGGCCAGTGATTCAAATGTCACATCGACACAGGGTTTGTAGTTCTGCGCCGGATTGGTTTCCGGTGTCACCGTAACCTGCATGCGGGGGCCGCGCCGGGTCACCTTCATCTGCATGCCGCCGGGCGCCAGCAGGGCAATACCGGGTTGCAGGAAATCGCCATCTTTGGCTTCCTGCACGCCAATCTTGCACAGCTGGTTCAGGCGATTGGCAAAGGCCTGGGTAAAGGCGGCAGGCATGTGCTGGACCAGCAGCACCGGCAGCGGAAAATCCTTTGGCAATTGCGTGAGTACAGTTTGCAGGGCCACCGGCCCGCCGGTGGAAGTGCCGATCGCCACTACATCAAAATCGGCCGGATTGAATTTTTTTCCCGGCTGTCTGGCCGCTTCGGCCGGTGCAGCCACCGCCGGTTTGACGGCATCGCGCAAGGCCGGTTGTGGCGGGCGGGCAACCGGGGCGGCAGAGGGAGCGGCGGGTATGCGGCTCGCTGCCGGTGCGCGTGACACGCCGGGCTGGGCCAGGGATTTCACCCGGCTGCATAAAATCCGCCGCGCCTCGTCCTTGTCGTTGGAAATATCATCAAAACGCTTGGGAATAAAATCGGTAGCACCCGCCTCCAGCGCATCCAGTGTAGCCTGGGCGCCGTCGTAGGTCAGTGATGAAAACATGAGGATCGGCGTTGGCCGGAGCTGCATGATCTTGCGCGTGGCCTCTATGCCATTCATCACCGGCATTTCGATATCCATGGTGATGACATCGGGTTTGCAGACCGCGACCTTGGCCAGAGCATCCTTGCCATCCACAGCGGTATCAACCACCTCAATCATGGGGTCAGAACCCAGAATCTCGGTCAGCCGGCGGCGGAAAAAGCCCGAATCATCGACAACCAGAACACGTATGGTCATGTGCAATCTCTTGAATGTAACAAAGCAGCAAGTGGCAGACAGCAAGCACCCATGTGCAAAACAAGGCTTTTCCTTGCTACTTGCCACATGCTACTTGCCACTTGTGACCGACACATCAGTAACCTTTCCTGGCGCGCGCTTTCAGCAAACTCTGCACATCCAGAATCAGCGCGATGCCGCCATCGCCGGTAATGGTGGAACCGGCCAGGCCCGGTATTTTTTGCAGCATGCCGCCCAGCGGCTTGATTACCACTTCTTCCTGGCCCACCACATGGTCGGTCACCAGGCCCACCATGCGATTGGCCAGGCTGACAATAATCACCTGCCCCTGGCCTTCACCGTATTTTGGCTTGTCGCCCGGCTTCAGTAACCACTTCGACAAGTAGAACAGCGGCACAGCCTTTTCACGCACCATCACGGTCAGCTGGCCATCAATCACGTTGGTCTTGCGGGAGACCAATTCAAAAATCTCATTCACGTTGGACAGCGGCAGCGCAAAGGTGCGCGCACCCAGCGCAATCATCAGCGTGGGCAGAATTGCCAGCGTCAGCGGCACCTTGATGGTTAAACAGGTGCCCTTGCCCAGTTCCGAATGAATATCAAGCGAGCCATTCAACTGCGTTATGCGGGTTTTCACCACGTCCATGCCAACGCCGCGTCCGGAAATATCAGTGATCTGATCCTTGGTGGAAAAACCGGCGGCAAAAATCAGGTTGTAGGCTTCCTTGTCGCTAAGGCGTGCGGCGGTGTCTTCATCCATCATGCCTTTTTCGACGGCCTTTTTACGCAGCACCACCGGATCCATTCCGGCACCGTCATCCTCAATCGACAACAGGATATGATCACCCTCCTGCTGCGCCGACAAAATCACCGTGCCTTCGCGCGGCTTGCCTTTTTTCTCGCGCACTTCCGGCAATTCAATCCCGTGATCGACCGCATTGCGCACCAGATGCACCAGCGGATCGGCCAGTGCTTCCACCAGATTCTTGTCGAGGTCGGTTTCCTCGCCCATCATTTCGAGCTTGATTTCTTTTTTGATCTGCCGCGACAAATCGCGCACCACGCGCGGGAAACGACCAAAAACTTTCTTGATCGGCTGCATGCGGGTTTTCATCACCGCGGTTTGCAGGTCAGATGTCACCATATCAAGGTTGACAATGGCCTGTGTAACCTGGCCTTCACCCATGGTGGAGCGCAGGGTTTGCAGGCGGTTGCGCACCAGTACCAGTTCGCCCACCAGGTTCATGATCTGGTCAAGGCGTTCGGTATCCACCCGCACCGAAGTCTCGGCCGCCGGTGCCACGCTCTTGCCACCGGCATGATCATCGGTAGCTTTTTCAGCCGTTTTTTCAGCCGCCCCGGGTGACTCAGGCCTGGGCGCTGGTGCAGCAGTTCTGGCTGCGGGCTTTGCAGCCGCCTTGCCGGTAGCCGTTGGCCCCTTGCCGGCGCCATGCAAGCTGTCCATCAGCTTGTCGAATTCATCATCGGTAATGGCTTCATCTCCACCGGTAGCGGGCAGTGATTTTGCCACCGCCGGTTTTTGTGCGGCCTTGTCCCCGGTCGGGCCTTTGCCCTTGCCGTGCATGGAATCGAGAATCCTGTCGAATTCGTCATCCGTAATTAATTCGGCCTCATCACCGGCGGCGGCCGACTCGCCGGTTGCCGGTTCAACAGCGTTTTTATCAGCCGTTACATCACCATGCTTGCCCTTGCCGTGAATCTGGTCGAGCAGGTTTTCAAATTCGTCATCGGTAATTTCATCACTGCCCGCTGAACCCGCCGGTGTTGTATCCATGGCATCGAGCAGGGCATCAAATTCATCGTCGGTTTCGTCCTTTCCGGCTACAGGTTCCACGGCAACCGGAATTTCCTCGGCAGCCGGGGCGGCAACGGCAGCAGGTGCCTCAGCGCCCGGCCTGGCATATTGCTTGAGACGCGCCAGCAGTGCCGGCGGTGCAGGAGTAGGATCATTCGCCTCGCGGATTTCACCAAACATGGTCTGCACACAATCCAGACCCTGCAGCACGGCATCCATCAGATCGGGAGTGATGTGGCGTTCGCCCTGACGCAGGACATTGAAAACATCTTCACAAACATGGCAGGCACTCACCATGGGTTCAATGGCCAGGAATCCGGCGCCGCCTTTTACGGTATGAAAGCCACGAAACACGGCATTCAGCAAATCCTTGTCATCCGGCGTCTGTTCAAGATCAACCAGCTGCTCGCCCAGCAGTACCAGGATTTCCCCGGCCTCGACCAGAAAATCCTGCAAAATTTCATCATCTAGATTGATGGCCATACGTTTTCTCCGGCAACCTAGAAACCCAGACTGGCAAGCAGGTCATCCACATCATCCTGGCCTTTCATGACATCGGCCGCCTCCTTGCCTGGAACCTGCGGGCCTTCGAGCCGGGTACCGGTTTCTTCATGCGATTTATCTTTTTTGTCGTCACGCACATAGTGTTCGCCCTGGATGCGTATCAGGGTGACCAGATTGCCTTCGATTTCGTTAACCAGATTGATCACGCGACGGATGATCTGGCCGGTGAGATCCTGAAAATCCTGCGCCATCAGCACTTCGGTAAAACCGGAAAGCAGTTCCGTCATCATGGTTGATGACTGGCCAAAGAAATTTTCCAGCTCATGACCCATGATACGCAGCTCATCGGGCGACATTTCACGACGGCGGAATTTCTGCCATTGCCCGGCCAGATATTTTGACTGTTCGTTAAGCTTTTCTGCCATCGGTGTACCCCGCTCGATGACACCCAGCACGGTGTTGGCCGCTTTTTCAGTCATGGCGATGACGTATTCAAGGCGATCCTTGGCATCGGGAATTTCAGTCTCGGCGAGATCGGTAATGCGGGAATCCATGCGGAAATTCATGATGGATTCGTGAATCTCGCGGGTCATCTTGCCCAGTTCATGAAACAGCGTGGAATCGCGCAATCCCATGATGCCATCCAGCGTCATGCATAATTCAGCATCGGTAACATTTTCATTTTCCAGCTGTGCAAGCAGGGTGCGTGTGTGTTCGAGCAAGGCAACCTTATCAATATTTTTTTCCATATTGCCTAACCGCCCGCTTCAATGCGTTCAAAAATCTTGTCGATTTTTTCTTTCAGGGTTTGCGCAGTGAAGGGTTTGACAATGTAACCGTTTACACCGGCTTGCGCGGCCATGACAATCTGTTCTTTTTTGGCCTCAGCCGTCACCATCAGCACTGGCAGATTTTTCAGTTTTTCGTCAGCGCGCACGGCCTTCAGCAAATCAATGCCGGTCATGCCGGGCATGTTCCAGTCGGTGATGAGAAAATCAAAATTGCCGGTTTGCAGCATTGGCAATCCGGTGTTGCCGTCGTCAGCTTCCTGTGTGTTATTGAATCCCAGGTCGCGTAACAGATTTTTGATGATGCGCCGCATGGTGGAAAAATCATCCACAATGAGGATTTTCATATTCTTATCCAAGGCTTTATCCCCAGCATCTTTTTGTGTTTACAGGATTCTGGCAGACATTCGAACAATTTCCAGTTGAATGCCAGACTGATTTTTAGTGCAACTGAAATCTGTGTTATTTGAGGGTCCAGTCAGCCAATCTGGCACGTATTCTTGCCAGGGCCTGGCCATGAATCTGGCAAACCCGCGACTCGCTGATTTCCAGAACCTGACCTATCTCTTTCAGATTGAGTTCATCATTGTAGTACAGCGACATCACCAGTTGTTCGCGTTCCGGCAAATCGCCGATACATTTGGCCAAGGCGATCTCAAAACCCTCTTCCTGCAATACCGATGAAGGTTCACG
>JAUPMA010000055.1 GCA_030836935.1 Pseudomonadota bacterium
CGATCTGGCGTTGATGGTTTGATCCGGCTTGAAGTTTTTGGGCGCCTGGCCGATGGCGGCAATCTTGTTATCGACAATATATAAATCAGCGATGTTGTCATGCTGGCTGGCGGGATCAATGACGCGGCCATGGTGAATAAAAATATTCATGCTGTGGCCTCCTTGTTGCTGCCGGAGGCGCCGAGCGTAAGGCTCATCACGGCCATGCGCACGGCAATGCCGTAAGTAACCTGATCGAGTATCACCGAGTGTTTGCCATCAGCCACTGCGGAATCGATTTCAACACCGCGATTGATCGGGCCGGGATGCATCACGATGGCATCGGGTTTGGCGAATTTCAAACGCTCTTCGGTTAAACCGTAAAGACGAAAATATTCCTGCTCGCTGGGCAGCAGCGCGCCTTGCATGCGTTCTTTTTGCAGGCGCAGCATGATGATGACATCGGCATCGCGGATGCCATCTTCCAGATTATGAAAAACCTTTACGCCCATGCTTTCAATTTCCTTGGGTAACAAGGTGCGTGGCGCCACGACGCGCAAATCGCCAACGTTAAGTGTGTTGAGTGCGTGAATTTGTGAACGCGCGACACGCGAATGCAAAATGTCGCCGACAATCGCCACGCGCAGCGCGCCAAAATCCTTGCCCTTGCAGCGGCGAATGGTGAACATGTCGCATTGCATGGCTTGCAGATTGTGCAGGGTGTCGAGCAGGGACTCGCCCTTGCTGGTGGAAGATGTGCTGATGTTGATGTTGAGCACATCGGCGGATAAACGTTTGGCGGCGAGTTCAAACGTGGTGCGGGTGCGGGTGCTGGATTCGAAGAATAAATTAACGATGGTTTTGCCGCGCAGCAGCGGTACTTTTTTAACCGACTCATTAACACCGGCAAAACTTTCGGCGGTGTCGAGAATCTGGGTGAGGATATTGCTGCCGAGTCCTTCAATCGTGAGAAAATGTTTAAGCTTGCCGTTTTTATCCAGCTGGATATTCCACAGATCCTGACCGATGAGGGAATCGGTTGCACGGGTCGCTTTATTGGTCATTATGCTCGCTCGTTATGGTGGCTCGTTATGGCTGCTTGTTATTTTGGTTCGATACGTTTTAATTCCCACGCCAGCGGTGTTGGCCCGGTGAGTTTGATGTGTTCACTGCTATCCAGTTTTAATGTCTGGCCGACGACATCGGCCTGAATGGGTAGTTCGCGGCCATTGCGTTGCACCAGACAGGCCAGGGTGATGCTGGCCGGCCGGCCATAATCAAATAATTCATTCATGGCGGCGCGAATGGTGCGGCCGGTGTGCAGTACATCATCCACCAGAATAATGTGGCGGTTTTCAATTTGCGGCGGCAGTTGCGAGGTTTGTACTTGCGGATTCATGCCGATGCGGGAGAAATCATCGCGATAAAAACTGATGTCCAGCGTGGCCAGCGGTTCCTGCAATTTGAGCATGCCGTGCAGGCGTTCGGCGAGCCAGGCGCCGCCGGTATGAATGCCGACCATCAACGGGTTGGTGATGCCGCGGCGTTCCAGCAGGTTTTCCAGATCGCTGGCCAGTTTGTCCAGGAGTTGGTCGGGATGGGCGGCGTGTGTCATAGGCTTGCTCTAAAAATGGTCTTTTCTCGCGATGCCCGGCTCTATTCCAGTTGATCCAGCCAGCTTTGCAGAATGATGGCGGCCGCCATTCTATCAATCTCTTGCTTGTTGTGTTGTGTTGATTTCTTTTTTTCGCGCAAATGCTGTTCGGCTTCGAAGGAGGTCAGGCTTTCATTGATGCGGTGTACCGGTAAATGAAATCGGCCTTCGAGCTGGCGGCAAAAACGTTCGGCTTTTTTGCTCATGTCGCTGGCGCTGCCATCCAGATGTGCCGGTATGCCGACGACCAGTGCGGCGGGTTTCCATTCGGTAATCAGCTTTTCGATGCTGATCCAGTCGGGATGGTTGTCGACGGCCTTCAGGGTAATTAACGGACTGGCACTGCGGGTAATGGTTTGGCCGGTGGCCACACCAATCCGGCGCTCACCAAAATCAAAACCCAGGTAGGTATCAGGCATGACCTGTATCGTTACTCAGCAGGCGCAAATCTACGCCCAGCAATTTGGCTGCTTCCTGCCAGATGTTTTCCACCGGCGTATGAAACAGGATTTGATGATTGGCCGGGCAGCTCAACCAGGCGTTGGCCGAGATTTCGGTTTCAAGTTGACCGGGTGCCCAGCCTGAATAGCCGAGTGCAATAATGCATTCCTCCGGGCCGTTGCCTTCTGCAAGCGACTGCAGAATATCGCGCGAAGTGGTAACTGAAACAGATTCGTTAACATGCAGGCTGGATTCCCAGTTGCCATTGGGCGAATGCAAAACAAAGCCGCGATCCTGCTGTACCGGGCCGCCAATAAAAATATTGCGCAGGCCAATCGAGGGAAATTTTATTTGTATGGAAAGCTGTTCCAGCATTTCAGCCAGCTGAAATTCCGAAGGCCGGTTGATGGTAATGCCCAGTGTGCCGTTGGTATTGTGTTCGCAAATGTAGGTAACCGTGTGCGAAAAATTTTCATCCTGCATGGCCGGCATGGCAATCAGGAAATGGCCGGTAAGGTCTGTATTATCCATTGCAGATTTCATTGTCAGTAGCTTCTCAGTTCGTGACTGCTCAAAAATTCCCAGCTGCGGGTGATATGAATAATATCTGCCTGCTGGCGCAGTTTTTTCGGAAATGCATCAAACGGCGCTGACATGCGCACAATGCGCCGGGCCGCATCATCCAGAATCTGGTGGCCGGATGACTGCCGCAATTCCATGTTGTGCAGACTGCCATCGGCGTTGATGGCAACATCCAGTATCAGGGTGCCGCTGAGTTTTTTTCGAATCGCCTCGTCAGGGTAATCAGCGTTGCCGAGACGTTCAACCTTGTCCACCCAGTTGCGCATATAGCTGGCCGCAATGTATTCGCGGGTGCGGGAACTCAGGAATTTTTCTTTCGGTTTTTGCGCAAAGGCTTCGTAAGTCAGGCTGAGTTCTTCCACCAGTCTTGCCGGCATGGTGCTGGACTGCTGATCGGGTTGCGGCACAGTGTGTTTGTCCTGCCGCCGGTTTTTTTTCTGTGTATCCACCCTGAAGTCGGATTGTTGCGCCGTGATCAGTTCGTGTTCGCGGTTGTGCCGGAGGCGCTGTTCTTGTGCAACGGATTGCATCCTGGCAATGCCGGGTTGCGGTGACAGGGTGGGTGCCGTGAATAAATCGGTGGGCCGCACTTTTTTATTGCTGTTGCCTCCGCCATCCTGTGAAACCTGTGCCAGATAATCGGCTTTTTCCGGTTCGGACGGGTTGTGGGTATTGACCAGTATGACATCCAGTGATGGCATGCTGTTGCTGGCCGAAGGCGATGTAATAAATGTCACGCCGAGAATAAAAATGCCGTGAAACAGAATGGCAAAAAACAGCGTCATGCCGAGGCGGTCACTGGCAGTAATTTGCGGGTACAGTGTTTTTTGCATGCGGCAATTATAGTGGGGCCGTGATCTGAATTGTAGTTTTATCCGGATGACTGAACATTAATCTTTTCATCATTTCCGGTGTTACCTGAATCCTGCCGTTTTCGTCGATAAACATCACTTGTTTGAGTTGCAGTTTTTTTGCCAGATCAAACCAGTGTTCCGGCCCGGCTACAAACAGTGCCGTGGCAGCGACATCGGCCATTGCGGAATCCGCGTGTACAACCGTGACGGCCTGTGTGCCCTGTGCCGGGTAACCGGTGCGCGGATCAAGAATATGGTGATAGCGTTTTCCCTGATAAAGAAAGAAACGTTCATAATCACCGGAAGTGGAAATGCCTTCTTCACCCTGCATATCAATGCTGGCAATGACACCCTCCTGACGAGGATGCCGGATGCCGACGCGCCAGGCGCGATCACCGTGTCGTCCTGTGGTTTTGATATCACCACCCACCGCAAACACGGCATCATGAATACCCATTTCACGCAAATGCTGCACCGACATATCCACGGCATAGCCTTTGGCGAATGCGCCGAAATTCAGTTCAACCAGCGGATTTTTACTGTACATCCGGATGCCATCCAGTTGCAGGTTGTCGAGCTGCGGCCTGGCGGCAACCAGTGCTGCAATTTCTTCAGCTTGAGGCGGTTTGATATCAGGATCTTCATGGCGATGAAATTGCCAGAGCTTGATCAGTTTGCCGATAGCCGGGTTATACAAATTTCCGGTTTGTTCGGACAACGTGATGGATTGCGTGATCAATGGCAATACCGAAGGCGCCACACTGAAAGTCTTGCCGGTGGCTATAAGCTGGTTGATGCGGGTAAGGGCGCTGGGTTCATAGGGCGTCCAGCTCTTTTGATAATGTTCAAAATCACGATCCAGGCTGGCAAATGCACGCGCCGCCAGTTCCTCATCAACGTTGTATAGCGTGACATTGATCAGCGTGTCGAACTGGAGAATGGTGTGATGAAATTCTTCGGGTTGTTGTGTGCAACCGGAAAATAAAATAATGAAGAATGACAAATAGAAACTTTTGCACGAAGTGAGAAAGTCTCTTGGTGCAGGGATGTTGCTTTGCCGATTCATGGAGGAAGTGCGCAAAATTCTCAAATAAAATTTCTTCATTGCCTGATGGTTTCGATGCTCTGCATGAGTTGCATGCCAATATCGAGATTGAATTGTTTATCGAGTTCGCGGATGCAGGTCGGGCTGGTTACATTGATTTCTGTGAGGTAATCACCGATGACATCCAGGCCTACAAAAACCAGGCCCATTTTTTTAAGTGTCGGGCCAACTTGCCGGCAAATCCATTTTTCACGTTCTGTTAACGGCATGCCAATGCCGGTGCCGCCGGCTGCCAGATTGCCGCGAGTTTCGCCCGGCGCCGGCAGGCGTGCGAGGGCATAAGGTACGGCCTCGCCATCGATCATCAAAATTCTTTTGTCACCGTGAGTGATTTCCGGAATATATTTTTGCGCCATCACGGTAGTTGAATCATGTTGTGTCATGGTTTCCAGAATGACTGACAAATTCGGATCGTCGGGCGTAACGCGAAAAATGGATGTGCCGCCCATGCCGTTCAGCGGTTTGAGGATGACGTCGTTTTGTTGCTGGATAAAGGCGCGCAAACGCTGTCTGCTGCGAGTCACCAGCATGTCGGTACAGCATTGCGGAAAACGGGTTATGAATAATTTTTCGTTGGCGTCACGCAGGCTGGACGGTTTGTTGATAACCAGCGCGCCCTGCTGCTCCGCCAGTTCCAGCAGATAGGTGGTGTAGATGTATTCCAGATCAAGAGGCGGATCCTTGCGCATCAGGATGACGTCCAGGCTGCCCAGTTCGATCTCTCCGGGATCTTGCAGGTCGAACCAGTGATGCTTGTCATCCTGCACTTTCAATAACTGGCGATGGCCGTAAACACGACTATTATTCAGATACAGATCGCAAGGCTGCATGTAGTGAATACGCCAGCCTTTTTTCTGGGCGGCGAGCAGCATGGCAAAACTGCTGTCTTTATGGATTTTGATGGATTCGATGGGATCCATGATGATGCCAAGCTGCAGAGTCATGAGATGGGCTCCGGATGTATGCAACGAGCTGTGATTGTCGATGATTTACGGGTACGAATGCAATAATCTTTATATTAATCAATACTTTGTTTCTGTATTCTTAAGATGAGACTTAATTTTTTGGCGTAACTGGCTTATTTAATGTGGGTTTTGTTTGCGTAAGCCAGGTACATGAGCTACATTTCTGACTGATTGATTATCAGTAAGAAGCCTGATTGGGGATAAACGGGGCAGTTATGGCAGAAGATTCCGCTGGCGTGGCCGGTTTGAAAGTGATGGTGATTGATGACAGTAAAACCATCCGTCGAACTGCCGAAAATCTATTAAA
The DNA here is from genome assembly GCA_030836935.1 of Pseudomonadota bacterium. Lineage (GTDB taxonomy): Bacteria > Pseudomonadota > Gammaproteobacteria > SZUA-229 > SZUA-229 > JACPVK01. The sequence continues at coordinate 5,888 of JAUPMA010000055.1, forward strand.
AAAAGAAGGCTGTGAAGTTGTGACAGCGGTTGATGGCTTTGAGGCCCTGTCGAAAATAGCCGAGCACAAGCCCGATATTATTTTTGTCGACATCATGATGCCGCGTCTGGATGGTTATCAGACCTGCGCGCTGATCAAGCACAATCGCACTTTCAAGGATACGCCGGTGATCATGTTGTCGAGCAAGGACAGCATCTTTGACCGCGCACGCGGCAGGATTGTCGGCTCCGAGCAGTATTTGACCAAGCCATTCACCCGCGAAGATTTACTGGGCGCCATAAAAGAACATACGACGCGTCGTCAATAACATTTACCGGTGCCAGCCCGCAGTCTGGTGATCAGGTGGTTGGAGAACAGATATGGCAAATATTCTCATCGTTGATGATTCACCCACAGAAGTGCATGTGTTTCGCACCATGCTGGAGAAAAACGGCCACAGTGTTGTGGTGGCGCAAACGGGTGAAGAGGGTATTGAGAAAGCAAAACAGGTCAAGCCCGATCTGATATTGATGGATGTGGTGATGCCCGGCATCAACGGTTTTCAGGCAACCCGCCAGTTGGCCCTGAACGATGCGACCAAAACCATTCCCGTCATTATTGTTACCACCAAGGATCAGGAAACTGACAAGGTTTGGGGTATACGCCAGGGCGCAAAGGACTACATCGTGAAGCCGGTGAAAGAAAAGGATCTCATCGACCGGGTCAAGGCGGCGCTGGGGCGCTAACCGAATAAATTTATGCAAGACATTTTCCAGAGTTTGCAGGAAACAGATCACAAGTGCCGCGCCAGAGCCGCTGATCTGGCGATATTGAACAGAAAAAAGGGTGACTGGGTAGGTATAGGTTTTCGCATTGGTGAAACCCGGCTGTTGTCAAAAATGGGCGAAGTAACCGAAATTCTTGAAATGCCGGAATTCACCCGTGTTCCCGGTGCCAAGCCCTGGGTGGTGGGAATTGCCAATGTGCGTGGCAGCCTGCTGCCGTTAATGGATATACAGGGCTTCATTACCGGAGAAGTCCTGAAAAGCCGCAAGGATGGACGTGTGCTGGTTGCCAGTTTACGCGGTACGCACACCGGCCTGGTGGTAAATGAAATACTGGGACTGCGTCACTTTGCGCTCGAAGAGCAAACCTATGAATTGCCGGAAATTGAAAATGCGCTCAAGCCATTTATCAGGCAGGCCTTTCACCGGGAACATCAATACTGGCCGGTATTCAGCTTGCAGGCATTGATTGAAGACGAGCGGTTTTTGCAGGCGGCATTGTAAGCCGGCAGCCACTCACATCAGGTACAGAAATAACATCATGAGAAGTATTGCGAGTCGGGAGAAGAAAAAAACATGAGCGTACTAAAGCGAAACCCGTTTGCGAAAGGTGTCATCAGCAAGCCGATTCTGGTATTGGGTACAGTGCTTTTCGGCTCCATTCTGGCCATGGGTGGCAGCCTGTGGTACGCCGCAACCCAGCAGGCCTATCAGCAACAGTATCTTGATCTGGTGGCAGAACAAAAATTGCTGTCGCAACGTATTGCAACCTTCTCGCTGGAATCGGCTGCGGGCAAGGAAACGGCCTTCGCACAACTGGAAAAATACCGTAACCGGTTTGACGAAACCCTGAAGGTTTTTGCCAACGGCAGTCCGGAGCGCAAATTGCCGCCGCTGCCAGCTTCCCTGTCCGGAAATCTCGCCAACGTGCAAAAAGTATGGCTGGGTGATGCCAAGAACAGCAACGATACCAATGCTTATCGCAACAATGTAAATCGCATTCTTGATGGCAAGGCAGCCATTTCCGAAGTGGGTGAATTTGTGCTGGTGATTCAGGAATTCATTCCGCAACTGTTGTCATTTTCTGAAGAAGTGGTGGATTTGCTGGTGGAGCGCAATGCCAATTCACACCAGATTTTCATGGCCAGTCGCCAGTTGATGCTGGCGCAGCGTATTGAAAACAACATGAACCGCGTATTGGCGGGTGGTGAAGGCGCGGCCGCTGCGGCTGACCGTTTTGGCCGGGATGCCTCGCGTTTCGGCAGCGTGCTGGAAGGCATGCTGAAAGGTTCAAAAGAATTGCGGCTTGAAGAATTCAAGGATGAAGTGGTGCGCAGCAAGTTGCGTGAAGTGGCCATGCTGTTCAGTTCGGTGAGTGACCACGTAGAAGCCATTCTGGAATTGTCACCTGATTTGTTCGATGTAAAAACAGCGGCTGACCGCGTTGAAAAACAAGGCGCGGGTCTGTTGATTGAAACTGAAAAACTCGAACGTGAAATTGTGGCGCACGGTGAAGTGCTCGGTTATGTGCGTCTGTTTGGTTTGATAGCCGGTGCGGTGGCAGTGGTTGTGATTATCATCGGCGGTATTCTGATGGTGCGTGATGCCGGCGAACGTGAAGACGCGGCACTGGAACAGAATCGCAGAAACCAGCGCGCGATCTTGCGACTGCTGGATGAAATGGCCAATCTTGCCGAAGGTGATCTTACCGTGCATGCAACGGTAACTGAAGAAATTACCGGTGCGATTGCGGATTCGGTCAACTATGCAATTGATGCCTTGCGTAGCCTGGTAACCACGATCAATACCACTGCCGTGAAAGTTTCCGGATCAGCTGAAAAAACCCAGGCCACAGCGTTGCGGCTTGCCGATGCCAGTACGCATCAGGCGCGTGAAATTGCATCAGCGAGTGCGGCGATTACTGATATGGCCGATTCCATGGAATCCGTATCCAAGGAAGCCATCAGTTCGGCTGATGTGGCGCATCGTTCTCTGGAAATTGCACAGAAAGGTGCGGCGATTGTACGCCGCAGTATTCAGGGCATGGACACGATTCGTGAACAGATTCAGGAAACATCAAAACGTATCAAGCGTCTCGGTGAATCATCACAGGAAATCGGCGACATCGTGGGCCTGATTACAGAAATTGCGGATCAGACAAACATTCTGGCGCTGAATGCGGCGATTCAGGCATCAACTGCCGGTGAAGCGGGACGCGGTTTCGCGGTGGTTGCGGATGAAGTGCAACGCCTGGCAGAGCGTGCCGGTAATGCAACCAAGCAGATTGAAGCACTGGTTAAAACCATTCAGGCCGATACCAACGAGGCGGTGAGTTCAATGGAAGCCAGCACCTCCAACGTGGTGAGTGGTGCCAAGATGGCAGAGGATGCAGGTGAAGCGCTGATCGAAATTGAAAATGTATCGAATGAACTGGCGGAGCTGATTCGCGGTATTTCGGATTCCGCCAGCAAGCAGGCGTCCATTGCGGTGAGTGTATCCAATACCATGAACGTGATTCAGGAAATCACCCTGCAAACATCGGAAGGCACAGAAGAAACATCCGCATCGATTGGCAAGTTGAGCGAGATGTCGAACGAACTGCGTAAATCTGTAGCTGGTTTCAAGCTGCCTGACACAGGCGCACAACTGGAAACAGTAATACTCAATGGAAGCGTGCGTTGAGAATCTGAAGAATGTCAATGAATACAGAGGATACTGTTGAATACAATTCGCTGCGTTGGGTCAAGAAAGAACTTGATCTGATTCTGCACGAAGCCCAGGCGTCCCTTTCGGCTTATGTCGAGGATACCAGCGATGTTGATCGCCTGCGGGAATGTATTGAACATCTGCACATGGTGCATGGCACCTTGCAGATGGTTGAACTGTATGGCGCCGCACAGCTCGCGGAAGAAATGGAATACGTTGCTACGGCCCTGCTCAAGGGCGAGCTGGAAAAAATTGATGATGCCTACGATGTGCTGATGCGCGCCATGCTGCAACTGCCTGACTATCTGGAAAGCCTTCAGGCAGGCAACAAGGATGTGCCGATGGTACTGTTGCCATTGCTGAATGATTTGCGCACCTCCCGCAATGCCAGTCTGCTGTCCGAAAATGTCTTGTTTTTCCCTGATATTGAAAGTACCGCTGAACGGGCTGGCGAAACGGCTTCGGCTGCGGTTTCCGGCCAGTTGCTGCCGCAAGCCAGAAAATTGCGTCCGCATTATCAGGTGGGATTGCTTGGCTGGTTAAAAAACCAGAAACCGGCGGCCAGTCTGAAACGTGTTCTGGCCGTACTGTGCGAGCTGGAAAAATCATCTGCCGAAGCCAGTACGCGCCGGTTGTGGAGTATTGGCGCGGCACTGGTTGAAGGTTTGCTCAATGATGCAGTAGATGCCAGTGTCAGCGTGAAAATGCTGCTGGGTCAGATTGATCGCAATATCAAACAGGTAATGGATCTGGGTGAATCGGCTTATGCCAGGCAGGTGCCGGCAGAACTGCTGAAAAATCTTCTTTATTATGTTGCCCGCATAAACAAGGATTCGGAACGTGTTAGTCATATCAAGCAAACCTATCATCTGGCCGATTTGTTACCGGGGGATTCCGAGCTTGAAGAAGCGCGTTCAGGTCTTGGCGGTCTTAATGTTGAACTGTTGCGTACGGTATCGCAGGGCATACGTGAAGATTTGCTGGAAGTAAAAGATGCGCTGGAAATTTTTGTTCACAGTGAATCGCGTGATGCCGAACGCCTGACCGGGTTGCCGGATCTGCTGAGCAAGATTGCGGACACGCTGTCGATGATAGGTTTGGGTGCTGCCAGGGAAAGCGTGCTGAGTCAGCGCGAAAAAATTTCCAGGCTGCAAACGGCGAGTCCGGAGGCTGTTGAAGATGATGTTATGTCCATCGCCAGCGTTCTGCTCTCGGTTGAAGCGCAACTCAATAGCGTAATTGCCAGTCGTTCCGGTGCCAGCGAGAAATCCGGAAACAAGCGTTTTTCCGATCTTGCCGCCATGCCGGAAAGTGAATATGTAGAAGTACTGAACGCGGTAATCCGGGAAGCACTGCAGGCATTCAGTGATGCACGTCAGGCCATACTTGGTTTTCTGGAAAACCCGCGTGATACAGAATTGCTGAAGCTGGTGCTGAAACGTCTGGAAGAAGTCAGCGGCGCCATGTTCATGTTGCCGATCAAGCGCCTGGAACCGCAATTGCAGGCATTGACCAATTATGTATCACAGGTGCTGATGCATGCTGGTCAGGTGCCTGAGCGGCAAACGCAGGATGATCTTGCTGATGTTGTTACCAGCATTGAATACTATCTGGAAGCTATTTACGAAGGTCGTCCCGATCTGGAACTTTCATTTGCAACAGGTGAACGTGCCGCACAAAGACTGAATGATTTGAGTTCAGGTACTTTGCTCACGCAGGGCAAACCGGAAGCTGTAACAGATTTCACAATACCGTCTGCAGCACCGATCAGTGAAATCACTGAAGAATCAAATGTACCGGAAGAAATTGTTCTGGCCGAGCCGGAAGTCGAGACAACACCTGTTCCGCCTGCCCGCCAGGCAGTGAAAGTACCAGTTGTGGCAGAACCGAAACCACGGCAGAACTACGTCATTCTGGGCGATGACGCCGATGAAGAAATTCTGGAAATTTTTATCGAAGAAGCACTCGAGCAACTTGCCTCACTCAGCGAACAATATCCGATATGGAAAAATGATCCGTCAAACATGGATGCCATGACAACAATACGCCGCTCATTCCATACACTGAAAGGCAGTGGCCGCCTGATCGGTGCACAATTGATTGGCGAATTTTCCTGGGCATTTGAAAATATGCTCAATCGCATTCTCGACAAGACACGTCCTGCCAATCAGGAAGTATTCGATGCGCTGGATGAAGCGCTGGGTGTTTTGCCGCAAATGATCGAGCAGTTAAGGGGAAATCGTGAGCCGATAGCCAATGTATATGAGTTAATCGAACGTGCGGATGCATTAAGCAAGTGGCGCCCGAAGCAGGCTGAACCTGAAACGACAGGAGCCGTTGCAAAAAAGCCTGAAGTTCAGGTGCCGGCAACGCCGGTTGAGCCTGAACCTGTTATTGATGCAACCAATCCGGAATCCGGGCTGATTGATACGGATTTGTTGTCCGATGCCGCCATGGCTGCGATTGATGAGACACTGGCTGCCAGCGAAGCCGAATTGCTGGAAATTGAAAGTGATGATAATGCGATTGAGGAATTGATTGATCTTGATGTGGCAGATACAGGATCCAGTGACGAAATTGCGATTGATCTGATGGACGATTTGCAAGAGCCGCAGGATGAGGCCGATAGCGGGATTGAAACCGGCGACATTGATCTTGGTGAAGCGATGCGCGCACTGGATGAAGCGGCCGCTGAATTTGATTCCGAAGAAATTGATCTGGGAGATGTCGCGGAAATTGTCGAAGCCGATCAGGAACAAACGGAACATTCCGGTTCAGGTGAACTGGGTATTCATATGGATCCGGTTCTGTTCGAGATATACAAGGGTGAATCAGAATCACACCTGAATCAGATACAGGATTTACTGGATGCACATTACACGGCCGGCAAACCACTTCTGGTTAGCCAGGAACTGATACGCGCATTGCATACCCTGTTTGGCAGTGCCCGCACAGCCGAAGTGGACGTCATTGCCGGCCGTGTAATGTGCATCCAGTAAATCCTGTATCTGATTCAGGTGTGATTCTGATTCACCCTTGTATATCTCGAACAGAACCGGATCCATATGAATAC
>JAUPMA010000056.1 GCA_030836935.1 Pseudomonadota bacterium
CCTGGTCAACCATGGACTTGGCAAATTCCACTTTCTGTTCATGATTGCTGGGCAACGCAATCTGCCCTTCACGCTGCTCCAGCCGTGCCTGCCCGCCACCTCCACCGCCACCAGCTTCACCTGCGGATGTCAAAGCGGCAACCGGCACGGTGTAACTGCTGATGTTTCTGATAGTGGGCCGCACAACTGTGAATATCAGTATCAGAATTATAGCGCCTGCCAGTAATTGTTTACCCAGATTGTGTACCCATGCCTGATCGAGCAATGACGGCTCTGGCAGCACTTCTTCTGCTTCAGGTGGCGCAAAAGAAGCGTTGATGACATCCACCTTGTCGCCACGCTGTTCATTGAAACCGATAACCTGCTGCACCAGTGTACTGATTCGCGCAATTTCATCCGGCGTCAGCGGCGTGCGTTTCTCCTTGCCCTTTTCCACAACAACATGATCATCCACCAGCACTGCAACCGTGAACCGGTCAACCTTGCCGATCTCCTGGCGCTGATGACGAATGGTGCGATCCACTTCGTAATTGCGCACCGTATTTTTGCTGCTGTTAACCGGCGTACCGGGCTGCACAGTTGCACCGGCTACCGTGCCGGCACCGGCCTGCAGCTGGCCACCGGCTGGCGGCTGATTGGTCAATGCACCAGGTACGCCAGCCGCTTCTGCTTCGCTGCTGGATTTTTCGCTGCTCTGCTCGCTGCGCAACACAACCTGGTTTTGCTGGCGCGCCGGATTAAATAATTCTTCCGTACTTTCCGTTTCCGAAAAATCCATGTCGGCATTGACTGTGGCGCGCACCCTGCCAACACCCATCATGGGCTCAAGCAAATGCTCAATACGCGATATGTAATCTTCCTCAAGCTTGCGCGTGTATTCATATTGCTTGGCTGTCATGGCCACTTTATTGCCATCATTGCCATCGGACAATAACCGTCCGTTCTGATCAACCACAGTTACCTGTTCCGCATTGAGATTGGGAATACTCGATGCCACCAGATGAATAATTGCATTCACCTGACCCTGCTCAATATCGCGACCACCATAAAGCGTAAGCGCCACCGATGCAGTTGCCTTGTCCTGATTGCGCACAAAAACAGAACGCTTGGGAATGGCCAGATGCACACGCGCCGATTTCACATTGCGCATGGTGCTGATGGTGCGTGCCAGTTCAGTTTCCATGGCATTGTGATAACGCGCATTTTCAATAAACTGGCTGGTGCCAAAACTTTGCTCCTGTTGCAGCATTTCCATGCCGGCTCCGGTGCCGCGCGGCAAACCCTGTTCAGCCAGTTTCAGCCGTGCTTCATGAATACGTGATGGCTCCACATTCACAATACCGGTAGCTGAATCCAGTTCGTAGGGAATCCCGGCCTGTTGCAGGGCCGTAACCACTTCGCTGGCATCACGGGATTCCATGCCGGAATACAGCGCGGTGTAATTGGGTTTGGTTGCCCAGAAAAAAACACCCACGCCAATTGCGATGCTGGCAGCCAGACCGATCATCAGACCGAGAATTTTTGGCAGGTTTTGCATAATAGGATTCACTGTTTATACCTCGACCATATTCATTATTCCTGACAAGTTGCAAGTAGCATGTTGCAAGGAAAGGATTTTCCTTGCCACTTGCTACTTTAAACTTGCTACTAAACAGGCATATTCATGATTTCCTGATACGCCGTCAGCAACCGGTTACGCACCTGCGTCATCGCCTGGAATGAAACATTCGCCTTTACCATGGTGAGCATCACCTGCGCCAGGCTGATGTTACTGTCACCGCGTTCAAAGGCTTCGGCAACACGCACAGATTCCAGCGATGTTTCATTTACCGAATCAATGGAATTTTTCAGCAAATTACCAAAATCCACTTGCTGTGCCGGTGCCGCCATTTCCGGGCCTGCAATCGGCTTTACGCCCATTTTTGACTGCGCTTCCATTACGCGCATTTGCGCCAGTAAAGACTGTATGTTCATATCGCTCATAGCATCCACCTCATTCGCGTAGGGCGGATAAGTGCAACGCATCCGCCGGGTTTTTGGTGGATGCGCTGCGCTTATCCACCCTACAATTTCTTTAACCTATACCGTTATACCCGAATCACGCATACGCGCCAGTTTGTAACGCAGTGTGCGCGCACTGATACCCAGTTTGTCTGCCGCATATTTCCGGCTGCCCTTGCCGGCGCGCAAAGCTTCAAGAATAAGCTGCTGCTCGCGGCCTTTCAGATCATTGTTGAGTACGGATTCATCGGCATTCGGCTCATTCGTGCCCACCGGATTGTTTTCAAAATAAGTGTCAGCAGCAATCTGGATGCAATCGGCATCTATTTCATTGCCGGTGCGTAATATCAATGCACGCTGCATGACATTATCCAGCTCGCGCACATTGCCCGCCCAGCGATGACTCACCAGTTTCTGTTGCGCCAGCGATGACAAAAACAATTCGCCGCCATGTTTATTCAGGAAGCGTTCGGCCATGGGAATAATGTCGCAAACACGTTCACGCAGCGGCGGAATATGCATTGGAAACACACTCAAACGGTAAAACAGATCTTCACGAAAAACGCCATTGGCTACCTGATCGCGCAGATTGCGATTACTGGTCGCCAGCACGCGCACATCCAGGGCAATGGTTTTGCGACCGCCCAGGCGTTCCACTTCTTTTTCCTGCAACACACGCAACAGTTTCGCTTGCAGGGATGAGTCCATTTCTGAAATCTCATCCAGCAATAATGTTCCGCCCTGCGCCTGCTCGAATTTACCAGCATACGCCTGCACCGCACCGGTGAAGGCGCCTTTCTCGTAACCAAACAAAATGGATTCCAGCATGTTTTCCGGAATGGCTGCACAGTTAATTGCCACAAACGGGCCGGCTGCGCGTTTTGAATTATTGTGAATAAAGCGCGCAAATATTTCCTTGCCAACACCGCTCTCGCCACACAGCAATACGGTGGCATCACTTTGTGCCACGCGCGCGGCCAGATTTTTCAGCGCCTGCATTTTTTCATCCACCGCCACCAGCTCGTGTTGTGCCTGATCCGGTGCGGGCATTTCCGGCAACAAACGTTTAACAACACTGAGCAGCGATTCCGCATCAAACGGTTTCACCAGATAATCACTGGCACCGGCACGCATGGCATCCACGGCTTTTTCAATGGTGCCGTAGGCGGTCATCATCACCACCGGCAATTCCTGATTGGCGCTGCGGATGTTTTGCAACAACTCCATGCCATCCATCGGACGCATTTGCACATCGCTGATAACCATGCCCACATTCTGTTCGTTCATGCGCGCCATGGCGGCGTGGCCATGCTCGGCCACCATCACGTCATAACCGGCCAGCGCCAGTGTGTCGTGCAGGGCTTCGCGCAGCTGCGCATCATCTTCAACGATTAAAATATTGTTCATGTCGTGCTCCGCTGGCCGAATTGACTGACATTTTTTCCGTCAGGTCCACTGGGAATAAATTGTTCGCCCTGATCCAGCGGCAAACACAGAAAGAAAGTACTGCCCTGCCCCAATTCCGATTTGCACAGCAAATCACCGTGATGTGCCTGCGCAATCGCCTGCGCCACGGCAAGCCCAAGGCCGGTGCCGCCATTACGCTGGCTGAAAAACGGTTCAAAAATATGCGCCAGCAAATCGCGTGACATGCCGGGGCCGTTATCGCGCAATGAAATAATCAGATATTCGTTTTGCTGGCGTGCCGATATTTCAATCACGCAGTTTTGTTCACACACCTGCATGGCGTTGTCGGCAAGATTCATCAGCACACTTACCAGTGCGTCCTGGCTGCCGCGCAGAATCTGATCTTTTTTCGGCTTGTGCAAAATGAGTTGGGTACCGGTTTGCAACAAACGCGCTTCAATA